>CAZKNR010000422.1:0-20816 GCA_964553925.1 uncultured Acidobacteriota bacterium | reverse complement strand
TTCGGAGGGGGACACGAAGGCGATCGTTTCCTTCTGCAAGGAGAAGGGTGTCTACCTGGCGACCGAGGCGGTCCCCGAGGATGTCGCCCTCAGGGTTGCGGAAGGCTACCGGCTCATCCACCTCGGCTGGGACTTCAACCTTCTGCGAAGCGAGCTCGAAGAAAAAATGTCCCGCACCCGGGAGACCCTGAAGAAGCGCTGAAGAAACGCTGACTAGCCGAGCTCTTAAGTGTAGCGGGCGCCCCGGTGCTCGGGGAGAAAGAACCCGGGAAGCAGGCTATCGACGCGCAGGAGTCCCTCGCTCGTGAGCTCGATCCGATCCTTCTTCCAGTCGAGGTAGCCCTCGTCGCGTAGCGCCGTGAACGGGGCCGCGAAGTCCTCGAGGATCGAGGCGCCGAACTTTTCCCGGAAGTAGGAGGCGTCCAGACGGCCGAGCTTCATTTGGAGCACCATCTCTCGAATGAGACGTTCGCGGTCGGAAACCCGAAGAGCTCGCGAGAGAGGAAGCTTTCCCTGGGCGAGGGTTTCGACGTAGTCCTCGAAGCGATCCAGGTTCTGGTAGTGCACCGAGGATACGTGGGAGAAGGAAGCAACCCCTACCCCCACCATGTCCGCGCCCCGCCAGAGGGCGTCGCGGTAGACGAACTTGCACCGCTCCGGATCCCGCACGAGGGTGTAGCCGCTCGAGACGTGGTACCCCGCCTCCTGGAAGCGGGCGAACGCGTGACGCACCCATTCCCGCTTTTGCGACCAGGTGGCGACGCGGCTCTTGCCGTCGCCGCCGAGCATCTCGCGGGAGTACACGGTATTGAACGGGAGCTCCATCTGATAGACGGTCACGCTGTCGGGGGAGAGCGCGAGGGTTTTCTCGATTGACCGATCCCACTTCTCGTCGGTCTCGCCCACCATCCCCGCGATGAGGTCGACGTTGACCGCGGGGAAGTCGGCCTCCTCGATCCACTCCCAGGCGCGGTAGATCTCTCCCGAGAGGTGGGCCCGGCCGTTCTCCTGAAGCACGTCGTCGTCGAAGTTCTCGATGCCGAGGCTCAATCGAGTGACACCGATCGAAGCCAGGGCTTTCACCTTCGCGCGGCTCAGCGTTCCCGGCTCGCATTCGAACGTGACCTCTTCGGCGGAGTCCCAGGAGATGCTCTTCGTCAGACCTTCGACAAGAGCCTCGATCTGCGCCGCCGAGAGAAACGACGGGGTCCCGCCTCCAAAGTAGACGAACTGGAGCGGGCGGTCGAGCGCCCTGCGCCGGCTGAGGAGCTCGACCTCCTTCGTGACCGCTTCAAGGTAGGCCTCGATGTCGCGGCTGTTCTTGTCGGTGTAGACGCGAAAGTAGCAGAACTTGCAGCGCTTCCGGCAGAAGGGGATGTGGATGTAGAGCCCGAGCGGAACGTCCTTACCCGGCGTACCCGGTCGGTCGAGAGCGTCCTCCGCAGCCTGAAGCTCCCCGGACCTCCAGAATGAGAACGGCGGGTAGTTCGCGATGAAGTAGCTGCCTACGCCGGTGTCGTCAATGTCGAGCTGGTTCAAGCCTGGTCCTCGGCAAGCGCCTCCTGACTCCTCGTGGCTTCCCTAGAATAGCTTGCTCAGAGCTTCGCTTCCAAAACCAGGCTTTTCAGCTCTTCCTCGAGGCGCGAGACCTCCTGGCGGAGCCGATCGAAGACCTCGCGCGGCGCACCTTCCGGACCGCCGCACGCCGCGGTCTCGAGCTCGAGCGCGACTTCTGCCGCGGCGGGCGCGGCGAGCGTGAGAAGCGCCCCCTTCAGACGGTGCGCGAGGCGCTCGATGGCCTTCGCGTCTCGCGCCTCGAGCGCCTCCTCGATTCTCGAAAGAGTCTCCGGGGTCTCCTCGAGGAAGATCCGGGCGAGCTCGGCCAGGAGCTCCCGATCGCCGCTCGCTCGGCCGATCGCTGTCTCGCGGTCGAGGACGGAGAGCGTCTCGGCCGGCGGATTCCCGCCGCCTCTCCGGACGTTCAGCACGGCGCGCATGGCGGAGGTGAGCTCGCTCTCCTCGAAAGGCTTGGTGACGAAGCCGTCCATCCCCGCTTGAAAGCAGCGTTCGCGTTGCTCCTCTCGGGCGTGCGCGGTGAGCGCCACGATGGGAAGACGGTCTTTGGTGCCTTTCTCGCGAGCGCGGATCTCCCGGGCAACCCCGAGCCCGTCGACTTCCGGCATCTCCAGGTCGAGGACCAGGATGTCGAACCGCTCCTTCGACCAGCACTCGAGCGCGTCTTTCCCGTTCGCGGTCGCGGTAACCAATGCCCCCAGGTTCGCGAGGAGCCGAACGACCACGGTCCGATTGACGGGATGGTCCTCGGCGAGCAGGACCTTGACCCCGGCGAGAAGCGGGCGGTCCATACTCTGGGACTGGACGTCCTCGGGTTTCTCCACCCTCTCTCCGCGGCTCACGATCTCGATCGCCCGCACGAGGTGCGTCGGTGCGACTGGCTTCGTCAGGGTGCCGGCGATGTCGTGGGAGCGAAGGATTTCCGGAGACACCCGCTGGTGAGTGAGGAGGAGTAGCACGACGGGAGTCTCGGCGAGCTCTCGAGCTTCCGCGGCGAGTGAGAGCGCGTCTTCGAGCCGCCGGGCATCGAGCAAGAGAAGGGAGAAGGCCTTGCCGGACTCGAGAGCGCCTTCGATCGCTCGAAGCGCGGTCGAAGACGACGCGGCGACCTCGACTTCGAAACCGAGGGCGCCGAGCTCCTTCGCCATCACCTCCCTCTCCCACGGGCTTTCGTCCACCACCAGAGCCCTCGAGCCCGGAAACGACTTCGGAGACTCGGGCAGGTCTTCCGCGGCGCTCAGGAGCTCGACGTAGAACTCGAAACGGCTCCCCTTCGAAACCTCGCTCTCGACCGAGATCGCACCTCCCATCCTGCGGACGATCTCGCTCGAGATCGCGAGCCCCAGACCGAGACCTCCCTGTTCCGGCCTGGCGTTCTCCCCCTGGGTGAAAGCCTCGAAAATCGCGGCCCGGTTTCGCTCCGGGATACCGACACCCGTATCCGCGACCGAGAAACGCAGGCGCAACCGGCCGTTCGAAGCGCCCGGGGATGCCCGGACCTCCACCAGGATCTCTCCCTCTTCGGTGAACTTGATCGCGTTCGCGATCAGGTTCCAGAGCACCTGGCGCAGGCGCTGAGAGTCGGAGATTACGAGGTCCGGCACCTCGGGCGCGACCCAGTGAGTAATTTGAAGCCCTTTGCGGTGGACCTGCGGAGCGTGGAGCGCGACCGACTGGCGGACCCATCGCCTCAAACGAAACTCGCTCGACTCGAGGCGAATCTTGCCCGCCTGGCCCGCTTGGCCCGTCTGGCCTGCCTGAATCGTCGAGTAGTCGAGGAGATCGTTGAGAACGCGCAGAAGAGACTCCCCCGAGGCTTTGACCATCTCCAGAAGCTCGCGCTCCTCCGCGCCGGACCGGTTGTCGAGAAGGACCTGGGTGAGCCCGAGGATTCCGTTCAGCGGGGTGCGCATTTCGTGGCTCAAGTTCGAGATGAGCTCGGACGCAACGATTGGGGCTTGTCTTCCCCGAGAAAACAACCATCCGACCCCAAACGCCAACCCCAGGGCGGCGACGAGGGCGGTGATTCCGGGAAGAAGAAGGAAACACACGTAAGCGAGGCCGGCCGCGACGACCGCGGCGAGGGGGGTCCGAAGTCGAATGGGGGAAAGCACGGAGTGGGAAACTCCTCCTCGGCGGGTTATCGGCACTAACCGCCCGGGGCTTCAGGCTTTTTTGTCGAAAACCCCGTGATATATTGACCTTCTTCCCAGGGACCATGCTCGACCGGGCGCAGATCCAAGAGATCCTTCCGCACCGGGCGCCTTTTCTCTTCGTGGACTCCATATCCTCAATCGTCCCCGGGGAGCGGATTGTGGGCGAGTTTCTTGTGAAGGAAACCGAGCGGTTTCTGGCGCGCGAGGGAGACGACCGCTACTTTCCCTCGACTCTCCTCGCGGAGGCGATGGCCCAGGTTGGCGCCATCCTCGTCCTCTTTCCGGAGGAGAACCGCGGAAAGACTATTTACTTCCGATCCATCGAAGAAGCGGAGTTCAGCCGCCGGGTTCCGGTCGGCGCCCGGATCCGCGTCGAGGCCCAGATCAAGAAGCTCCGGTCGCGATTCGGGAGTCTCACGGTCGAAGCCTTTGTCGATGGCGATCTCGCGGCCAAAGGCGTGATGAGCTTCGCCCTGGGCTAGGCAGGCTAGAACAGCGGAGCCAGCTTCCGCATCACCTCGACGTCCTCCACGATTCCCCGGAACGTCTCGACGTCGATCGTCTGTTGCGCGTCGGAGTACGCGGTGTCGGGATGGGTGTGAACTTCCATCACGAGTCCATGCGCCCCCGCGGCGAGCGCGGCCCGGGCGAGAGGACGCACTCGATCCCGCATTCCCACTCCGTGGGAGGGATCGACGAGAACCGGGAGGTGGCCGATCTGGCGCACGAGCGGGACGACGTTGAGGTCGAGGGTATTGCGCGAGTGGTGGTTGAAAGTTCGGACCCCGCGCTCGCACAGGATGACTCGGGGGTTTCCTTCGGCGAGAAGGTATTCGGCCGCCATCAGCCATTCCTCGAGAGTCGCCGAGACCCCGCGCTCCAGAAGAACGGGGCGGCCGAGCTCTCCCAGCCTTTTCAAGAGAGCGAAGTTCTGCATGCTGCGCGCCCCTACCTGAAGGACGTCGACGTGCTCGGAGACCTTCTCCGCCATCGAGGTATCCGAGACCTCGCTCATTACCGGAATCCCGACCTCCTCGCGAATCCGCGAGAGGGTATGGAGGCCTTCTTCGCCGAGGCCCTGAAACGAATAGGGGCTGGTGTGAGGCTTGTAGGCTCCAGCGCGAAAGAGATGCGCCCCGGCCGCCTTCACCCTCCGCGCGATCTCGATCGTGCGCGCCTCGGTCTCGACGCTCGAAGGTCCGGCGACGAGCGTTGCCTCCCCTCCTCCAATGCGGACTCCTTCCACCTCGACCACGGTATCGTCGGGATGAACTTCCCGGCTCACGAGCTTGTAGGGCTTGGTGACGGGAATGCATTCGAGGACGCCCGGGAGTTGAATCAGGAGAGCCGACTCCACCGGGCCGCGGTTGCCGGTGACGCAGATAGCCGTCCGGTTCGCCCCCGGCACCGGAAGCGGGGCGTAGCCCATTCTGCGGATCGCCTCCTCGACGGCATTGCATTCTGAGGGCGTGCTGCCCTGTCTCATGATGACGAGCATAGAGACCTCACCGCCGACCCGAAGGCCGACACCACTCTTTCGCCGCGATCCTCCCCGCTCCCCTCCCACGCTTCTCCGATGATGCTCGCGAGGTGACTCCCTACCACGGCGAGGCGCGCCCCGGCGGCGAAAGCTCGGGCGATCTGCTCGGATTTCGAGAGTCCGAAGCCGAGGCAAACGGGGTTGCCGGCGGCCGACGCGGTGCGAGAGACGAGCGATTCGACCTCGGAGAAATCTCCCGCGCGGACTCCCGTGATTCCCTGGTGGGCGACCAGGTACAGAAACCCGTCCGCCATCCGGTCGATCCGCTTCAGACGTTCGAAACCCGTCAGAGGACCCACGAGCTGGACGTGCGCGAGTCCGGCGGCGCGGCACGCGCGCTTCAATGACGCGCTCTCTTCGAGGGGCACGTCGGGGACGAGCAAGGAGGACGCGCCCGCGGCGACCGCGTCTTCGGCGAATCGCTCGAATCCACGGGCGTGGACGAGGTTTCCGTAGACCAGGAGGTTCAGCGGAGTTTTTGGACGGGCTTCGTGAATTCGCGCGAGAAGCCTCATCGCGCTCGAAGTCGAAGTTCCTCCTGAAAGCGCGCGCATGTCCGCTCTCTGGATCGCCGGTCCATCGGCCACAGGGTCTCCGTATGGAAATCCGATCTCGAGGGCGCCCGCTCCCGCATCGATCGCCGTCTTCGCGAGCTCGAGCGAGAGCTCCGGAGTGGGATCGCCGAGCACCAGAAACGGGCTCACGAGCGGCGCTGTCTTCAGGAGGCGCTTCAGACGAGCCCGGCTCAAGGCGACCTCCGGAGCGATCGAAAGTAATTGTCGAGGTCCTTGTCGCCTCTCCCGCAGAGGTTCAGAAGGACCTTCGCCCCTTCGGGAAGCTCCCGCTCCCGGACCGCTTTCAAGAGAAACGCGAGGGCGTGCGAAGGCTCGAACGCGGGGATGATCCCCTCGAGCTCCGAGAGCTTCTCGAAGGCGTCGATCGCCTCGTCGTCGGTGACGGCGACGTAGCGCGCCCGGCCGGTGTCGCGAAGGAAGGCATGCTCCGGGCCGACCCCGGGATAGTCGAGACCGGCGGAGACGCTATGAGCTTCGAGGATCTGGCCCTCCTCGTCCTGAAGGACGTACGTCCGGGCGCCGTGGAGGAGACCGGGGGTTCCCGCGACGAGGGTCGCGCCGTGCTGACCGGTCGCGATCCCGCGGCCGCCGGGCTCGACGCCGATGAGCTTCACCTCTTCGTCGGCAACGAAGGCGTGAAAGATTCCAATGGCGTTGCTGCCGCCCCCGACGCACGCGACCACCGCCTCTGGCAGGCCGCCGAAGCGTTTTTTCCACTGCGCCTTCGCCTCTTTTCCGATCACCGATTGGAAGTCACGGACAAGCCTCGGAAAGGGATGAGGCCCGCAGACGGTTCCAAGGAGGTAGTGGGTCGTCGTCAGGTTCTGGGTCCAGTCGCGGAGAGCCTCGTTGATAGCGTCCTTCAGAGTTCGGGAGCCGCTCAGAACCGGAACCACGGTCGCGCCGCAAAGCTCCATGCGCTTCACGTTCGGCGCCTGCCGCTCCATGTCCTTCTCGCCCATGAAGACCACGGCCTCGAGACCGAGCCGAGCCGCCGCCATCGCCGTCGCCGTGCCGTGCTGGCCCGCCCCCGTCTCGGCGATGACGCGCTTTTTTCCCATGAACCGGGCGAGGAGCGCTTGCCCAAGGACGTTGTTCGTCTTGTGGGCGCCCCCATGAAGGAGGTCCTCTCGCTTCATCACGACGTCGAGGCGGGAGGCTTTCGAAAAGGCAGGCGCTTCGGAGAGCGGCGTGGGCCGCCCTGCCCATTCCTCGAGAAGCGAGGAGAGCTCCCGCTGGAACTCGCGAGTGGGAACGATCTCTTTGCGGGCCTGCTCGAGCTCATCCAGGGCTGGGACGAGAAGCTCGGAGACGTAGCGGCCTCCATAGTCGCCGAAGGCGCCGACGCGCGGCGAGAGCGAAGTGGTCATCGAGGTTTCCCCTCGATTCGCTCGAAAAGTTTCCGGAGCTTCCCCTCGTCCTTCACTCCCGGCTCCCTTTCGACGCCGCTCGAAAGATCGATGCCGTAGGGAAGACGCTCGAGAAGATCAGAGACGTTCTCGGGGCGAATGCCTCCCGCGACGAACGTAAAGCCGGGGGCTTTGGTCCCGAGAAGGCTCCAGTCGAAGGTTCGTCCCGAGCCTCCAAAACCGACGTCGAGAAGCGCGGGCCGATCCGCCGCGGGCTCTGAGGCAAACTCCGGAAGCCCTTTCGCCTGCTCGCTCATGGTGTATACCCGGAGAACGCGAAAACCGGCGTCTTCGACACGACGAACGTCCGAATCGGAAGCGTCGTAGAGCTGGACCCAGTCGGCGCCCGAGGTGCTTGCATCGGAGATCACGTCTTCGAGGGTGAAGTCCCGGAACACGAGGACGCGCGCGGCCCTCGAGCCGACTCTCGCGAAGAGCGCGCGGGCCTCTTCCACACTCACGCGGCGGGGCGAGTCGGCGGTACAGACCGCGCCCACGAAGTCAGCTCCCAAAGAGACCGCGAGCTCCGCGTCCTCGGCCCGCTTGAGCCCGCAGATCTTCACGAGGGGTCTCATCCTCGGATCTCTCGAATGAGCTTCGCCGGATCCTCGTGCTTCATGAGGGCTCTCCCGACGAGGACGGCATCGGCGACACTCCTGAGGCCGCGGACGTCCTCGGCTTTCTCATAGCCGCTCTCCGCCACTGCTACGCGATCTCTCGGAACCTCAGCGAGGAGGCGGGGCGCGAGCGTCCGGTCGATCTCGAGCGTTTCGAGGTCCCGGTTGTTGGCGCCGATGACCGCGACGTCATGACGGAGAGCTTTCTCGATCTCGGAGGCTCGATGGCATTCGAGGAGCGGAGTCAGGCCGTAATGAGCGCAGGCGGAAACGAGCTCGTCCAGATCCGCTTCGGAAAGACACCGGAGAATGAGGAGCACCGCTCGGGCTCCGAGCCGGGCGGCCTCCCTCACCTGCGCGGGATCCACGACGAAGTCCTTCATCAAGACCGGCGCTTCGACCGAGCGCGCGGCCCGTGAAAGATCCTCGTACGATCCGCCGAAGCGGGTTGGCTCGGTGAGAACGCTGACGGCGGCCGCACCGGCCTCTTCATAGCGCCGCACCTGTTCCTCCAGATCGGGCTCCGCGATGGCGCCGTGGCTCGGGCTTTTCCTCTTGAACTCCGCGATGACGTCGAGGCAACGCTTTCCTCGGAGAACCGCCTCGAACGACGGTCCCGGAAGCGGTCCTTCGGGCTCGCGAACGGCGATCCGCCGCGCCCGTTCCCGCGCGCTTCGAACGAGATCGTCGACGAGCGCCATCAAGATCGTCCTTCCTCGGCAGCGAGCCTCTGTGTGGTCTCGACGTAACGCTCGAGGACCCGCGCGGCGCCCCCGTTCTTGAGAACCTCGCGGGCGACGTCGAGCCCTTCGGCGAGGTCGCGGGTGAGTCCTGCCACTCCGAGCGCCGCGGCGGCATTGAGCGCGACGACGTCGGCTTTAGGACCCTCCTCACCCTCGAGAACCGCTTTCAGGATTGCGGCGTTTTCGGGCGCGTCGCCGCCCTTCAACGACTCGAGCGGCGCTCTCGCGAGTCGAAGGTCCCGGGGATCGAGAGTAAACGTGCTGACGATCCCATCGTTGACGAAGTATCCCTGGGTTACTCCATGGAGTCCGATCTCGTCGAGCCCTTCACAGTGGATGACCAGAGCACTCTCGCAGCCGAGCTCGACCAGAGCTTCGGCCATGACTCGCGTCATCGCGGGGTCGTAGACCCCGAGGAGCTGGCGCTGAGCGAGGGCAGGATTCGCGAGGGGGCCGAGCAAGTTGAAGAGGGTCCGGATGCCGAGAGCCTTTCTCACCGGGGCCACGTTCGCCATCGCGGGATGAAAGACGGGCGCGAAGAGGAACGAAAACCCGGTGGCGTCGAGACACTGCGCGGCTTGTCTCGGGCCGAGGCTCAGGACCGCTCCCGCCGCCTCGAGAACGTCGGCGCTTCCCGCCTGGGACGACACGCTCCGGTTTCCGTGCTTCGCCACCGCGCCACCCGCGGCCGCGACCACCAAGGCGGCGGCGGTCGAGATGTTGAACGTCCCCGTCCGGTCCCCTCCAGTGCCGCAGGTATCGACCAGGGGCCGCACTTCGGTCGTGACCGCGATTCGATGGGCTCTCATCGCCCGGGCGCAAGCGGCGAGGGTGCGCGCGTCCGGCTCGCGCACTCGGAGCGCCACAAGGAGGCCCGCGGTCAGAGGCGCGGGAACCTCCCCCAACATGATCTTGTGAAGCGCGTCCTCGAGCGCCCTGGGATCGGCGGGCTCCGCGCGAAGAAGCGTTTCGATCAGCTGAGGAATCATGATCCGCACGGTCCTTTACGAAACTCTACCGCCATCCGCCGGGAGGAGCCTCGTTAGAACGAAAAAGAGGCAACCCCGCGGGCTGCCTCTCTTTCGAATCAGAAGGAAAGGAAGGGCAGCCCGTTCAGACGCACCACCACCCTTGGCGGCTTGCGGCTGAACGGGCACGATCGAACATGATGAACGCTATTGTTATAGATCCGATCCCCCTGTTCCGTCAACCGCTTTCCAGGCGATAATCCGCTCATGAGGACAGTTGCCTGGCTTGCCCTGGCTTTCATCGCGTCGTCGGACCAAGCCGCGTCGCAGCTCTATCGGGTCGAGGAGCTCACCATCGCCGGGATCCACTCCGGCCTCGAAGGGGGCCGCTTCACCTGCCGGGAGCTGACCCAGAAGTACCTCGACCGGATCGAGGCCTACGATCGGAAGGGCCCGGCGCTCAACGCCATCGTTCTCGTGAACCCTCGGGCGCTCGAGCGAGCCTCGGAGCTCGACCGGGAGTTCGCGCGCGACGGAATTACCCGGCCCCTCCAGTGCGTTCCGATGATCGTGAAAGACAACTACGACACCTTCGATCTGCCCACCACCGCCGGCTCGCTCTCGCTCGCGGGCTCGATTCCGCCCGATGACGCGTTCCAGGTGCGCCGGATCCGGGAGGCGGGGGCGATCGTCCTCGCCAAGTCGAACATGGCGGAGTTCGCGTTCACCCCCTACGAAACCCTGAGCTCCATCCTCCCCGGACATACACGAAACCCCTACGACCCCGACCGGGTGCCCGCGGGATCGAGCGGCGGCACCGCGGCCGCGGTGTCGGCGAGCTTCGGGGCGGTAGGGCTCGGAACCGACACCGGGAACTCCATCCGCGGACCCTCCTCTCACACAGCGCTCGTGGGGATTCGATCCACGATGGGACTCACGAGCCGCGACGGCATCGTTCCCCTGAACCTCGAAAACGACATCGGCGGGCCGATGGCTCGCTCGGTCGTGGACGCGGTCGCGGTCTTCGACGTCATCGCCGGCTACGACCCGAACGACCCGGTGACGGAGCTCGGCCGCGATCGAAGACCCCGGAGCTACCTTTCGTCTCTCACCCGTGACGGCCTGCGGGGCGCGCGCCTGGGCGTCGTGAGGCAGCTCTCGAATACCGAGACCGCCGACCCGGAGATCCTCGCTCTCTTCGACGAGGCGCTTTCCGACCTTAAGCGCCACGGGGCGGTTCTCGTCGACCCCGTCCGGATCGCGGGCCTCGATTCGGAGGAAAGCTTGTGGTGCAATCCGTTCAAGAGCCAGCTCGAGGACTACCTGCGAAGCCTCGGTTCCGGCCTCGGTGCCTCTGCCCCGATGAAGAGCCTGAAGGAGATCGTGGACTCCGAGAAGTATCATCCCTCGATCGCCATGAGGCTCCATGAAGCTCTCGAGATCGAGCTTCCCCCGGAAGAGGAGTGCCGCGCCGCGAGAAAAGCCTCGTCGAGGCTCCGGAAGGAAGTCGAGGCGCTCTTCGCATCAGAGCGGCTCGAAGCCCTGGTCTACCCGAGCTGGAGCAATCCCCCGCGGAAGCTCGGGGACTTGACCAGCCCCCACGGGAACAACAGCCCGCGCCTTTCGCCACCGACGGGCTTTCCCGCCGTCACCGTTCCCATGGGCTTCACGAAGAGCGACCTTCCCGCCGGCCTCCAGATCCTCGGCGATGCTTTCAGCGAGGCCACTCTCTTCCGGATCGCCTACGCCTACGAGCAGGCGACGCTTCATCGAAGGCCGCCGGTTTCGACACCGCCGCTGTGGTAATCTAACTTAGTGCCGATTTACGAATACAGGTGCACGAAATGCGGGCATCGCTTCGAAGCCATCCAGAAGTTCAGCGACCCTCGCAGTTCGAAATGCGAGAAGTGCAAGGGGAAGGCTGAAAGACTCATCTCGTCTCCCGCCATCCAGTTCAAGGGCTCTGGCTGGTACATCACCGACTACGCCCGAAAAGGCCAGTCGGATTCGAAGGGCCAGTCGGACTCGAAGGGCCAGTCGGACTCGAAGGGCCAGTCGGATTCGAAGGGCTCGTCGGATTCGAAGGGCTCGTCGGAGCCTTCAAGCTCCTCGGACGCCTCAAGCCCCTCAAGCCCCTCAAGTAAGAGCTCGGAGTCTTCGACGTCGGAGGGCACCTCCGAGAAGTCCGACTCGAAGAAGAAGAGAAAGGACAAGGAGAAAGCGGGCTCTTCCGCGAAGTAGCCCGCTCGACGTCTCGTCCTAAGATTGCTAAGATGCTCCGGTCGTGAACCCAACCACGAAAGCCCTGTCGGTCATCCTTCCCGCGTACAACGAGGAGGGAAACGTCGAGCGCGCCGTCCGGAGCTCCGCCGAGGCCGTCGCCTCTTTGGTCGAGGACTTCGAGATCGTGGTCGTGGATGACGGGAGCCGCGACCAGACACCTTCGATTCTCGACCGGCTGAGGGAGGAGATGGGGAGCCGGCTCGCGATCGTCACCCATGCGACCAACCTCGGCTACGGGACCGCGCTCCGGGCCGGGTTCGACGCCGCCCGCGGAAGGCTCGTCTTCTACACCGACGCGGACAATCAGTTCGACCTCAACGAGCTCGTCGATTTCCTCCCGCACATGGAGGAGTACGACGCCATTCTCGGCTACCGTGTCGGCCGAAAGGACGGGTCCTTTCGTCTCCTGGTCTCGAATGGCTACAACGCCCTCGCGTCCTTCGCCTTCGGAATGTCGGTTCGGGATCTGAACTGCTCGTTCAAGCTGTTCCGCCGAGAGGCTCTGACCTCGCTCCACCTCGAGGAGGACCACTTCTTCATCGACACCGAGATCGTGGTCCAGCTCCACCGCGCCGGGTACCGCTATATCCAGAAAGCGGTCCGGCATTATCCCAGGACCTCCGGCAAGTCCTCCGTGAAGCTCTCCGACGTGCCGTTCACGTTCGCGGCTCTTCTCAAGCTCTGGGTCAAGCTCCGCCTCCTGAGCCCCGTCAAGACAAAGCTCGCGCCCCACGACTGACATGCTCCGCTCCGCCTCGCGGTGGAAGGGGGCGGGCGCGAGCGCCGCCCTGACCATGACTCTGGTCGCGCTTGCCTACCTGTTTCCCGCCACGATCGAGATCGACCTCGGAAGCGGAGTCGAAGGGGCGCTCGGAAGCTCCGGGTTCTACGATGCCGAAGGCTCCTACCGCTGGTCGCGCGCCGGGGGCGAGATCGTCTTTCCCGACCCCGGCGCCCGAAATCCAGTCCGGCTGGAGCTCGTCCTCTCGGGCTTCCGCCCTCCCGGGTCGGAGCCGCCTCGGGTCGCGATCGAGGCCGGAGGCCGAAGCCTGACGCTCACTCCCTCGCGGCGCATCGAGACCTACTCCTTCGAGACTTCGACCGAGGGCATCTGGGGCTCGTCTTCGAAAGTCCAGATTCGAACGGACACCTTTACTCCCGGAGGAGGCGACGAACGCGCTCTGGGCGTCCGCGTCCATCGGGCGCGCCTCATCCTAGATGGACCGGCCTTGCCTCCGCTGAGGCAGGTACTCGCCGCCGGGGCGGCCGCGGCCCTCCTCGCTTTCTATCTGGGAGGCCAGGGCGCTTCCGCTCTGGGGGTTCTTCTCGCGCTCAGCTTCCTGTTTTTTCGTTTCTACGCCGCGCTCCTCACTCCCGCTCTCGCCGCGGCATCTCTCGCGGTGGTTCTGACCGCCCGGCTCCTTCCGGGTCCCGCGCGATTCGCGGGCGAGATCGCACGGGGCTTCGGGCGCTCCCTTCTCGACGGCGCTCTGACGCTTCGAAATCGCCTCTCCCTTCTCGTCGCCGGGCTGGTGATTCTCGCCACCTTCGGCGCCTACGCTCTCTCTCCGCGTTTCGAGCTCGCCTTGGGAACCGGAGTGGAGGAACCGCTCGTCCAGAGGTTCGCGGGCTTCGACCGGGACGACGACGGCGTGTTCTTCCGCCGGGCTTTTTCAGGCGCCTCGATCGACCTTCGGGATTTCGGCGCTTCCTCTTCATGGATGGTCTCGATCACGGCCGCCGCGGAAGCTCCGGGGCGAGTCCTCTTGGCCCAGGCGGGCGACCACCTGCTCGAAGGAGAGCTCGATTCGCGGTTCCGCGTTCATAGTTTCGAGCTCGAAGCGCCGCGATGGAGCTGGCGCTCGGGTCACGTTCTCCGCTTCCCTGGGCTCGGACAGGGAAGAGCGATCCGGATTGCCGCAATCGGGGTGGACCGGGGCAGAAGCCTTCCTCCGTTGCGGGTCGCAGCGCTCGTCCTGGTATCGTCGGGGCTTTTCGTCGCCGCGTTCGGCGCCTGCGGTCTCGCCCCTCTCCCGTCGCTCGCCGCCGGGGTAGCCTTCACGAGTCTGACCGTCGCTGGCCTGGCCGCCGCCCCGGTGTTCTTCGTTCCGTTCTCGAGTCGCGTCGCTCTCGCGGCCCTGGCCTCGCTTCTCGCGGCGTCCGCGGCCCGAGGCTTTTTGTCGGCGTTGTCGAGGACGGGCCTCGTCCAAGCACCTTCCGCCGGCGCGCTTGCGGTCGCGACCGCCGCTTTTTCTCTCTGGTTCCTCGCGACGGCCTCACCGCTCTATTCGGGGGGACACTTCTCGTACCACACCTCGGTCGCGGAAGAGATCTCGCAGGGAAAGTTTTTCCTCTATTACTTTCCCGGACCCGGCAACATGCTCAGCCGGCAGCCGCAATGGGGGGACATGACCGTCCCCCACCCGAGCCTGTACCACACCATGACGTCGCCCCTGGCGCTCCTCCCTCGGGAGTGGTTCCATCTCACGACCAAGCTCTTTCTGGCGCTCCTCTTGTTCGGGGTCACACTCGTAAGCTCCGTCGTCGCCCAGGCGGCGGGCGGGCGCCGGGCGGGAATTTACGCGGCAACGGCGGCGGCGGCGTTTCCCACGGGATGGCAGCTTCTGGGACTCGGCCACCTGATGACGATTCTCGGCACGTTCGCCGCAGCGGCCGCTCTCGGCTTCGTAGCACTCCTCCAGTCCCGGCTCACCCAGCGTCGGGAGTGGCTCGTAGCCCTCGGACTGGTCACGTTCGCGTTTCTCTCCTACACGGGCTCGCTCCTCTTCGCCTCGATCGCTCTCGCGCTCTCCTCGGTCGCACTCCTTCGGAACGAGCCCCGTCTCGCGAAGAGTCTCGCGGGCCTTCTCCTGGCCGGATGGGGCCTCGCTCTACTTCTTTATTACATCCATTGGGTGTTCCCATTCTTCCGGGAGACGCTCCCTCAGATGCTCGCGGGGGCCGGCTCCGACCGGAGCATCGATTGGACGGCCCGTCTGAAGCTCCTTCCGGGGAAGCTCGACTACACCTTCGGGGCTTTTTGGGTACCCATCATTGGCCTGCTGGGCCTCGCGCGCGCCGAGGGGCGTCATCGAAGAGTTCTTCTCTACAGCTGGGCCCTTACGCTGCCGCTCGTAAGCGTCCTCGATCTGGCCTTCAACTTCCTCCTGAAGCATCACTACTTCAGCTTCCCCGCGATCGCCATCGGCTTCGGGCTCGCCCTCCGAAGGCTCGAGGAGAAAGGTTCGTTCTGGGTGGCGGTTTTTCTCCTCGTTGTCGTCTATCTATTGGTGACGGGCCTCTTCGGGGTCTGGCGCCTTGCGACCGGCGTCGTCTAGGGCCGGGACCCCAGGATTCTCGATTCGGGCGCTTTTGCCCACAGTCCGTCATCGGACAGACGCAACCTACTGGCAAATAGTAATTTATGGACTTGAATGGGTTTGCTTTGAAACGGGTGGATTTCCCTACGAAAATCACCCTCCACGTTTTCCCATAGACGACGAGAAGACCGGGTGCTATACTGCGCGCCATTCCAACATCTTGGGTTTGGGTTTTGAAGGGCCACACAATGTCGTGGGTCCCGAGGTACACCTTGAAGATTTGGATAGCGCGCGCTAGACAGGGTCGAGACCGAGCACGGGGAGCTGGTCTCGGCGGAGGGGCACCCTGCCCGCTCTCGGAGGCCGGAAGGAACCACCCGGCGCACCGTCCTACGTCCCATTTCCCCTGACGGAGCGATAGCCCCCTATGGGTCGAGAGCGGTTTTATTTAGGTGGTGAGAGTCGGCCAGACAGAGTTGACCCGACGCTCGGGTGCCAAGCCACCTCATTTCATCGGAGGTTCCTGGAGATGCCTATTTCTAAAAAAATGTTGAACATCGCGGAGGTTCCGCAGGACCCCTCGGAGGACTCGGAAGCGGCGTCCTCACCGGCGGAAGCGGAAATCCGCCAGATCATCGTTCGCCAAGGGTCCGGATGGCAGACTACTGCGCTTCTCTTTCTTTCTCTCTTGCTTCTGACCACCGTCGCCGTGGCCTTTTATGCCTTTCACCGCGTCTCCCAGCTCAACGACGATATGAGCACCACCATGCGCCGCGTCGAGCAGAAGATTCAGAACCTCGATGCGGGCATCAGTTTCGACTCGAAGCGCCAGCAGCTCATGCTGGGAATTCGCGACGAGATCATGCGCACTAATTCCCGGGTGAGTCTCAACGAGGCGTACGAATACGCCCTCCTGATCATGGAGGCCTCGGAAAAGTACCCCTCGGTCGATCCACTGATGTTCCTCTCGATCGGCATCGTGGAGAGCGCCTACGACAACCGGGCGACCTCTGACGCGAACGCGAAAGGTCTCTATCAGATCTGGCCATCGACCGGCCGGCTTCTCGCCCGCTCCCTGGATCTCGAGTACTCGGACGAGATGCTCTACGATCCTCAGACGAACACCGCGCTCGCGGCCCTGTACCTCGACATCCTGTTCTCCGCCTACAACGACCAGAAGATGGTCCTGGCGGAGTACAACGGGGGGCCGCTCAACGCCGGCTACTATCGGGCGGGCTCGAGCTACACCGCCCTCGAGACCAAGGAATACGTCCAGCGGGTGAGCGAGGTCTACGACGACCTCAGGAGCAAGTTCGAGCTCGGAGTCGAAGTATCGCTCATGCCGATGCACAAGGACCGCGATCGAGCCGGCAAGGAGCTCGGAGGCTCGAGGCGGGCGGTGACCCCGGCCCCGAAGAGCCCGGAGCCCGCGCCCCAGGTCCAACTCGCGGGGCAATAGACAAAGAAGAAAATCCAATACAAGGGGGATAAGGGGATTCATCTCCCCATCCCCCTTGTATTTCTTCTTTGCTCAGTGTCTGCCCATGAGGATCTGGGCCACTACGTAGATTCCGAGTCCTGCCGCCATCAAGAATCCGACGAGGGCGAAGAGCGGGTACCCGAAGACAGTCAATCCGGCGTCCATCTTCAGGAGGAATGCCGAGCTCAGAATCAGGGCGGCGGTGATGACCCCGAGGGTGATTCGGTTCGCCACGTCGCGAATGGCGTGCTGCATCTCGTCCGCCTTCTCGACTTCGATTCCCACCCGAAGCTCGTTGTTCGCCATCTGGGTCAGGAGCCTCCGGACGCTCACCGGGACTTCGTAGACGAGCGAGCGCAGCTCGAGGAGCAGGGAAAGGAGCCTTTCGACGCTGATGTCGCGCCGGAACTGCTCTTCCACCAGCCGCACCGCCATGTCCTTCATCGTGCGTACCGGGTCGAGATCGGGGTCGAGCTTCCGGCAGAGGGGCTCGAGGTTCAAGAGGGTCTTGCCCAGGAGCACGAGCTCCGGCGGGATCTGAATATCGTTTCTCAGACAGAGCACGAGGAGATCGCGCACGATGAGCCCGAACGGGAGGTCCTTCATCGTGACCCCCGAATAGCGGGCGACGAGGTGGCCTACGGCCGCGCGAAAGCGCCCCTCGCGGAAGTCGCGGCCCGGGATTCCCATCTCGAGACACACCCGAGCCGCGCGGTCGCCGTCCCGCTCCACGAGAGCGAGCAGAAGCGCCATCAGCCGAAGCTGATTCTCGCGGGAGACGTAGGCGATCATGCCGTGGTCCAGAACCGCGAGCCTTCCGGAGGCGTCGAGGAGAAAGTTCCCGGGGTGAGGATCGCAGTGAAACGCTCCGTCGACCAGGATTTGCGTGAGGTAAGCGCGCCAGAGCTCGTCGGCAAGCTCGGCGTTTCTGGCGTCGATGTCCGTGAGCTTCTTCCCCTCCACGTACTCGAGGACCAGAACCCGGCGCCGGGTGAGCTCCTCCGCCACCCGGGGCACCCGGAGCCTTTTGAACTCCGTCATCGATTCGGCGATGCGTCTCGCGTTCAGGGCCTCCTGCTTCAGATCGATCTCGGACAGGAGGGTGGTTTCGAGCTGCGACGCCAGACCCTTGAAGTCGTAGCGCCGGCCGAGGGCGGAACGAGAAAGCCGATCCGCGGCCTCCTTCACGATCTCGACGTCGACTTCGACGAGCTCCGGTACGCCCGGCCTCACCACCTTGACCGCGACCTCGCCTTCGAGTGCGCCCTCGGGGAGGGCGCCTTGCTTCAATCGCGCGCGGTAGACCTGGGCGATGGAGGCGGAGGCAACGGGAATGGGGTCGAACTTTTCGAAGACCTCCTCGAGAGGTTTTCCGAGCTCCCGCTCCAGGAGCGGCTTCACTTCCTCGAAGGCCATCGGCGAGACCCGGTCCTGAAGGAGCGAGAGCTCCTCGATGAACGCAGGCGGAAGCAAATCGGGGCGGGTCGAGAGGATCTGCCCGAGCTTTATGTAGGTCGTGCCCAGCTCCTCGAAAGCGACGCGGAGCTTTTCGGCGCGCCCGTGCTGGCGCTCGCTCGGCGGCAGAGCGAGCCTCCTGCGTTTGAAACCGACCCACGAGAGAAAATCGAAGCTCGCGAGAACGTCCTCGAACCCGTGCCGAATGAGGATGGCGAGAACCTGGCGAAGGCGGACGAGGTTTCGAGGCTTCAGCACGCTTCGACAACCTCCTCGGTGTGCTCCCCGAGCCTGGGCGCCCGCCCGAGATCGATCGAGTCCGGACCGCCATCGAAGAAGGGAAGCGAGAACCCGGGACCGGCATTTCGATGGGCGGCTTGCGGATGGGAGCGCGCCTCCCCGGGAGAAGACACCGGCTCGACACAAGCGTCGATTCGAGAAAACCTCTCCGTCCAGAAAGCCAGGTCTCTCTCCTCGACGACCTGGGCGACCTCGGCCACGGCTCCGGGATCCAGCATGCGGCTCTCGAGATCGCTCCTCTCGATGCCGGCGCAAAAGGCCGCCCAGAACTTGGGCTCGAGGGCCCCGACCGAAAGCCCTCTTCCGTCGCGCGTTCGGTAGATGGCGTAGTTGGGAAAGGATCCCGAGAGCCGCTTCGCCGCCTCGCCGGAGGCGAGCATCATCATGGAGAGAGCTCCGTGGTGCATCGAGAGGTCGATGTGACAACCCGGGCTCGAGTCGGTCCGTCCCACGATCGCCGAGAGAACCGCTACCGCTCCGAAGAGGCCGCCGGCGGCGAAGTCCGAGATCTGGATAGCGGGCGGACGCAAAACACCTTCGAGCGCTCCCGCCGCCGCCAGGTAGTTCACGTCGTGCCCCGCGCGGTCCCGATACGGACCGTCTCCGCCATAGCCGGTCAAGGACAGATACAGGAGGTGCTTCGCCTCGTCCTTCAGACTCTCGTAGCCGAGGCCGAGCCGGGACATGACACCCGGACGGAAACCCTCGACGAGCACGTCGGCGTCCTTCGCTAGTCTTCGGAGAGTGCCCCTTCCGGCTTCGCTCTTGAGGTCGAGGAGGATGCTCTTCTTCCCCGCGTTGAGCCGCTCGAAGGCTACGGGGTCGAGGCTTCGCAGAGGATCCCCCTCGGGTTTCGGCTCCACTTTGACCACCTCCGCCCCGAGGGCGGCCAGGATCAGAGTACAGAAAGGCCCGGGCGCGTAGCGGCTGAGATCGAGGACCCGAATACCTCGAAGCGGTGCGCTCATTCGGTCTCCACGATCATGCTGGCTCCGAGCCCGCCCGCGGCGCAGACGGAGACGAGACCGAAGCCCCCGCCGCGTCTTCGGAGCTCGTTCAAAACGCTCAAGGTGATGCGCGCCCCGGTGGCGCCGAAAGGGTGGCCTATCGCGATCGAACCACCCATCACGTTGAGCTTGTCGTCGGAAACGGCGCCGAGCGGACTCCGGTTGAGCTTCTCCCGGCAGAAGGACTCGGATTCGAGGGCCTTCAAGACCGACAGGACCTGGGCGGCGAAGGCCTCGTGGAGATCGACGAGCGTCAGATCCGAGAGCGCGAGCCCCGCGCGATCGAGAGCGATGGGAGTGCTGTAGGCGGGTCCGAGGAGGAGCTGATCGAAAGGGTCGACCCCGGCGAAGGCGTACGATCGGATGTAGCCGAGAGGGTGTCGTCCTTCCGCTCGGGCCTTGTCCTCGCGCATCAGGAGGAGCACCGCGGCCCCGTCGGTCAAAGGAGAAGAGTTGCCCGCGGTCAAGGTCCCGTATTTGCGATCGAACACCGGGCGCAGGGCGGAAAGAGTGGCGAGGTCGGTGTCGCGACGGATTCCATCGTCTTCGTGGAGCGACGCGGCATAGCCTGGCTTCACGAAGTAGCGGACCATCTCGCTCTTGAGTCTCCCGTCGTCGGTGGCCGCGGCCGCGAGCCGGTGGCTCCGGAGCGCGAACCGATCCTGCTCCTCCCGCGAGACGGCGTTCTGCTGCGCCATCTTTTCCGCCGAGGCTCCCATGGTGAGCCCCGTCGAGTGCTCCGCGATGGCGGGAGCCACCGGAAGGAGGTCCTTGATCTTGATTCCCTCGAAGGCGGCGAGGCGCTTCGGCCAGCTCCTGGCCTTCGACAGGGCGACGAGGGCGCGCGCGAGCTTCTTCGACGCGAGGACCGGTACGTTCGAGAGCGATTCGGCGCCGCCGGCGATGACCGTCGTCACCTCTCCGGACAGGATGGCCTCGGCGGCGCTCGCGATAGCCTGGTTCGCCGAGGCGCAGGCCCGGGACACGGTGTAGCCTTCGGTAGTCCGAGGAAGGCCGGAAGCGAGAGCCGCTTCGCGGGCCAGGTTCGGCGCTTCGACGTTCGGCACGACCGTCCCCAGGACCACCCGATCGACGTCCTTGGCCGGGAGCTCGGCTCGATTCAGGAGCTCCGCGACGACGGTGCGTGCGAGATCGAGAGAGCTTTCGAAGGCGAGAAACCCACCGGCCCGGGCGAACGGAGTGCGGCATCCGGCGACGATCGCCACGCGGCTTCCCTTTTGGGCCTTGCGGATTTCCCGCCTCTCGCTTAGTGGGCTCATTTGGCGACTCCGAATCTACATTCTTTTTGGGTTAGAATGAATCGCTGTCGCCCATCTCGTTTCCGGTTGCCGCGCGGATCGAGCTTGTGGTAGCTTTTTCAGCTTGGG
>CAZKNR010000421.1:0-55606 GCA_964553925.1 uncultured Acidobacteriota bacterium | reverse complement strand
AGAAGCGAGAGGAAGAGCTTCAGTCCGATGAAGCGGCGGGTCCATTGCATCGACGAGCGGTGAGGCTCGACGACCGGGGCTCCGTCGCCGGCTCGCGGCATGTAGCCGGCCGCGACCCCGAACGTCTTCTCGAGAATCGACGGGTGGCGGGTGAAGAACATTCCGGCCGCCATCGGCACCGAAAGCCATTTGTGGGCGTCGAAGGTGATGGAGTCGGCCCGCTCGATTCCTTCGAGGAGCTTCCTTAGCTCGGGCACGAGGGCGATGGCGCCGCCCCAGGCGGCGTCGGCATGGACCCAGAGGTTCTCCTCTCGCCCGACGTCCGCGATGGCGCCGACGGGGTCGAGGAGACCCGCCCCCGTCGTCCCCAAAGTGGCGGCGACGAAGAACGGCGCCTTCCCCTGGCTTCGATCTTCGCGGATCGCGGCGCGAAGTGCTTTCGGGTCCATGACGAAATCGTCGTCTACGGAAACCTGGCGCACCGCCTTCGAGCCGATCCCGGTGAGTCTCGCCGCCTTCAAGAACGAGTGGTGGCTCTCCGACGACACGTAGAGGACCGGCGGGCCGGGAAGTGCCCGGACGCCGTCAGCGGCGAAGTCAGGAAAGTGGTAGACCAGCGCCGCGACGAGGGCGCTGTGATTCGCCTCCGCCCCTCCCGAAGTGAACGAGCCTTCGACCTCGGAGGGTCGATACCCGAACTTCGCGCCCAGGCTTCGGATCACGAGCTGCTCCGCCTCGCAGGCGAAAGGGGCGTGGGTCCACGCGGCGAGCTGCGGGTTGAAGGCGGCGGCGAGGGCATCGGCGGCGACGCTCATCGTGGTCGTCGCCGGGTTGAAGAGACCGAAGTAGCGCGGGTGGCCGTTATGGACCTGATGGCCGCGAAGGCCCTCGACGGCGAGCGCGAGCGCCTCTTCGGGGGAGCGCGGTTTCTCGAAGTCCACGTTCGCGAGAAGCGCGCGGGCGACCGCGGGGTCGGCCGAGGGGGACACGGGGAGATTCGGGAGGTCTCTCAGGTATTCCTCGATGGCCGCGGCGACGCTCTTCCAGAGCGCCTCGCGGGCGGGAACATCGAGCTCGAGCAGGCTCATGCGGAGAGCGGAGCTTACTCGATCACGAGCTCGCGCGCTCGACCGCTTCCTCGAACGGAACCGCCCGCGAGAACAGGAAACCCTGGCCGAGCTCGCAACCCATGAGCCGGAGCTCGCGGAGCTGGTGCTCTTCCTCGATGCCCTCGGCCACCACGTCGAGGCCGATTCCGTGGGCGAGCTGGTTGATGGCGCGCACGATCTTGAGGCTTCGCGGATCTCCCCCCATCGCCCGGACGAAGGAGCGATCGATCTTCAGGGTGTCGATGGGGAAGCTCGCGAGATAACTCAAGCTCGAGAATCCGGTGCCGAAGTCGTCGAGGGCGATGCTCGCTCCGAGCTTCTTGCAGCCCGCGATCCATCCGAGAGGCCCCGAGCGATGGTCCATTAATACACCCTCGGTGATCTCGAGCTTGAGCGAGCGCGGGTTCACCCCCGTCTCTTCGATCACCCTCTTCAGCTCGGAGAGAAACGACGGCTCGGCGAACTGCCGTCCCGACACGTTCACGCTCATGAGCATCTCCCGTCCGAGACGTTCCTGAAACCTCACGAGATCACGGCAGGCCGTCAAAAGCACCGAGCGTCCGATGGGAACGATGAGAGCGGTCTCCTCGGCGAGCCCGATGAACTTGGCGGGGGGGATATTCCCGAGCTCGGGATGCCTCCAGCGCAGGAGCGCCTCGAAGCCGATGGTTGCGCCACCTTGCAATTGCACGATGGGCTGGTAGTGAACTTCGAGCTCTTGTCGGGCGAGGGCTGCTCGGAGCTCGCTTTCGAGCTTTATTTTGTCGATGGCGAGCTTCGAAAGCTCCGCTTCCGCGTTGACGTCGACGATCTCGAGCCCTCCGTTTCCCACGTGGCGGAAGAGACTTTGCTCGTGGCGAAAACGGTTGAGGATCACCCGGAGGAGGAGCCGCAGGACCGGCTCTGCCGCTTCGACCCGCGAGCGAAGCTGCTCCGCGACGATGAGGGTAAGCGCCGTGTCCTGGAGCGCAACGGCGGTCGCGGACCGCTCGGTGCCGTCGAGGGCCGCCATCTCCCCGAACATCTCGCCGGGACCGAGGATCGCCAGCACCTTCCGCTCGGAGGCGACGTCGGTCGAGATCTCGACACGACCGGACTCGATGACGAACGCCTCACTCGCCTTGTCGCCCTCGCGGAAGATGACTTCCCCCGGACCGAATCGCTGGCGAACGGTGACCTCGTCCAGAGTGGCCTTGGTCATTGAGACTTCCCCCCGTGCTTCCCACAGGCAATTTCTATGCCGCGGGGAGGCGGACGGAGCCCGGAGCGCATCGCCCTCGGAATCAAAGACTTGTCCGAACGAGCGCCGGAACCCCCCATGCAGCGCGGGTGGGCAAACCCCTACGACTTTTCTTGCGCTGCAGGCGAAACCGTTAAGAATTTGAATCCGCTCGGAAAGCGAAACCTTCCGGGACCGCGCCGAAAAACGAAAGGGGGACCGGTTTGCCGGTCCCCCTTCACCGAAAGAACGCTATCGGCTCAGCGCTTCCAGAAGTAGCGGATGCCGGTCATGATCGCGTAGTTGTTCTCGATCTCGCCGAGCTCCGACATGAACAGTCGGCCCTCTAAGTTCCACTGCAGGCGATCGTTGATGTCGACCCCGCCGTGGACGAAGATCGATCCGTCGATGGTGTCGCCGTGAAAGAGGTCCCAGACACCGACGCCGCCGCCGATGAAGCCACCCTCGAGGAGCTTGTCGATGCCGACGTCGGCGAAGACCGACGTGTTCCCGGCGTCTCGCAGGTTGATGGCGACGCCGCCCTGACCGAAGAACTGAGCACCTCCGTCGGCGATGGGAATCGCGAGGCCGATGGTGCCACCAAAGAGCGGCGCACAGCGCCCGCCAATGACCGAGCCCACGGTGTCCTCGTCCACCGGGTCACCGGTCACCGGATCGAGCTCGCGAAGGCGGCGCTCTTTCCCGGCGAAAAGGGTGAAGAACGGCTCCATCTTGCTCTCGGGCTCAACCAGCGTGTAGTCCGCCTGGCAGGTCGCGGTCATTCCTCGATCGTCCGTGACCGTCGCTTCGAAGCGATAGCTTCCGTACTCGGGAAGGAGGAACGTCGACTTGCACTCCGTGTCGAGAGCGAGAGTCTCGACGAGCTGCTCGGGCGCGTCGAGAGGGGTCTGATGGACCCGGACCGAGCGGCTCGTGAGCGAGCCCGTGCGGGCGGCGCTCGCGCACGTGTCGATTCCGACGGACGCCTTCCCCGCCTTCGGAGCGGGATCGATGGGAGGCGGCGTCAGCACGATGTTGCACGTCGGCGGACAGGGCTCGATGCTGATCCGCTCCGTCGCTTCCCGGGTTCGTCCGGCCGGCGTGTCGATGACCGCGGTGAAGCTATAGGCGCCTGCCGCGTCGAGCTTGCCGGTCCACCGGAACCCTCCGCCCGCGGGCGTCGTGGTGAGCGTCTCTTTCTGTCCGTTCGGACGGGTCATCGTGAGCTGGACGGTCGCGCCTGCGGGCAGGGTTCCCGAAACTCCGACGTCCACGGTGGCGTTCGTGCCGGTGCACAAGCTCGGCGCCTGAACGCGGAGCGTGGGAGCCAGGGTGCGGAGACGCTCTTGTTCCTGCTGGTCGCGGATCTGTCGTTCCGTCGGGCCCGCGGATACCAGAGCCAGGTTGCCGCAAGCCTTGGGGATGAGGAACCGGTAGGCCCGGTCGTTGGAGTCGACGCGGATTTCGAACGCCTCGAAGGGTGCGGTTCCGGCCCAGCGGACGGGAACCGACGGCACGGCGATTCCTCTCTTCCTTACGGCCATCCACTCGAAGGTGTGGCCCACGGGGTACTGGGCTTCGCTGAACTGGTTGTTCGCGACGGCCCCGAAGAGGTCCGCAGGATTTCCCGGCCAGTTCGCTTCGCGCAGGACTTTCTCGTAGTCCGCACGGTTACGCTCGAACACTCGCTTCAGCTCATCCCCGTTTTTTGGACCGGGGCGGCTGATGGCGCTGCTGGTTCCGAGAACCTTGATATCCGTGTACTGCTGAGTGAAGCCCGTGGATGCCGCGATCGCGATGCCGACGGCTAGGGTTGCCAGGACCGTCAGACTGCGTGTGCGTGAGAAATAGTGCCGCATTGACATTATCAAACTCCTGTTTCGCAAGTGATTGATTCCGCGAAGGTGACACTTGAAAATCTCGATGAGCTGGCGCGGCGGGGCTCATCGACTGCCCAGGTGTTAAGTCACCTACCCGTGAAAAACTCGTACTCTCCCGGCTCCCGCGGAACCGAGACGCGATAAGTGTAATCACAACCGGTGGGGGATTGCAAACCTTGTTGCAGACATAGCTTAGAATGAGTCGCTCTAATCTCTAGGAGATCGATCCATGGAGTCACGTATCGACCGGAGGGGTTTTCTGGCAGCTACGCTGGCGACGGGTGCCGGAGCGGCCTCGACCGCAGCCTGCCGCCCCGAGTCTCGGACCGGAGCCCCGACGCCGGTGGAGGAGCCGATTACCGACTTCGAGCTGGACGAGGTCACGGTCCGCGAGCTCCAGGCCGGGATGGAACAGGGCCGGTTGACCGCCCGTCGAATCACCGAGCTCTATCTCGGGCGGATCGAAGCTATCGACAAAGACGGTGGAGGACGGCCGGGGCTCCACTCCATCATCGAAGTGAACCCCGAGGCGCTCGACATCGCGGAGGCGCTCGACAAGGAGCGAAAGGAAAAGGGCGCCCGCGGCCCGCTCCATGGAATCCCCGTGCTCCTCAAGGACAATGTCGGCACGTCCGATCGCATGACTACGACCGCGGGCTCGCTCGCGCTCGAGGGGTCCATCCCCCAGAAAGATTCCTTTGTCGCCGAGCGTCTCCGCGCGGCCGGGGCGGTCCTGCTCGCGAAGACCAACTTGAGCGAGTGGGCGAACTTTCGCTCCACCCATTCCTCGAGCGGATGGAGCGCTCGCGGAGGCCAATGTCGAAACCCTTACGTTCTCGATCGAAATCCGTGCGGGTCGAGCTCCGGCTCGGGCGCCGCGACGTCGGCGAATCTCGGCGCGGTCTCCATCGGCACCGAGACCGACGGCTCGATCGTGTGCCCCTCGAACGCGAACGGGCTCTTTGGCTTGAAACCGACCGTCGGCCTCGTGAGCCGCGCGGGCATCGTGCCCATCTCCAGAAGCCAGGACACCGCCGGCCCCATGACGCGCACCGTGGAAGACGCGGCGATCCTCCTCTCCGTCCTCACCGGCGCCGACCCGAGGGACTCCGCGACTTCTGCGAGCGAGGGGCGGAGGGAGAGCGACTACACCCGTTTTCTGGACGCGAACGGACTCTCCGGCAAGAGGGTCGGAGTGGCGCGGCGGCTGTTCGGCTTCCACAACGGGGTCGATCGGGTGATGGAGGACGCCATCGCCGAGATGAAGCGGCTCGGCGCCGAAGTGATCGATCCGGTGGAGCTTCCCTCCGGAGACGAGCTAAGCGACTCCGAAATGGAGGTTCTTCTCTACGAGTTCAAGGCGGACCTGAACCTTTATCTGGCCGAGCTCTCTGACCAGGCGACGGTGAAGACGCTCGCCGAGATCATCCAGTTCAACGAGGCCAACAGGGAGCGCGAGATGCCCTACTTCGAGCAGGAGCTCTTCCTTCGCGCCGAGGCGAAGGGGCCGCTCACCGACAAGGTCTACGTGGACGCCCTCGCCAAGAATCATCGGCTCGCGAGGGGAGAGGGAATCGACAAGGCCCTCGGCCAGCACCAGCTCTCCGCCATCCTCGCGCCGACCGGCGGACCCGCCTGGACGACGGACCTGGTCAACGGCGATCACTTCTCGGGAGGAAGTTCGACTTTCGCCGCGGTCGCCGGCTATCCCAACGTGACCGTTCCCGCGGGAGACGTGCAGGGCCTGCCCGTGGGGATCTCGTTTTTTGGCGCCGCCTGGAGCGAGCCGGTCCTCATCGCCATCGCCTACGCTTTCGAGCAAGCGACGAAGTTCCGGCGCAAGCCGAACTTTCTCGCCAGTCTTTAACGGCGCAGGATGCCGAAGGCGAAGTCCCTTCCCAGCCCCTGCTGGTAGGCCAGGTGGATCCAGACGAGGGCGAGAGGCTCGAGCAGGCGCGCGTTCTCGAGCTTTCCGAAGTCGAACGCCTCGAAGCCCACGTCGCGGACGAGCTGAAGCACTCGTCCCTTGTGCTCGTCGTTGTCGCCGGCCACGAGCATCATCGCCCGACGCCCGTCCACCAGGGGGTCTTCCATGATGTTGTAGCCGGTGATGTTGAAAACCTTGTAGACGTACGCTCCCTTCGCCCAGGCCGCGACCATCTCCCCGCCGGAGGTGGAGTGCCCGAGCGCGAGCTTGAAGCCCGGTCCGATGGGATTCGTGGCGTCGAGAAGGATTTTCCCATGGAGCGCCCCGGCGGCCTGCTCGATCACCGACTGGGTCGCGGACCAGGGAGTCGCGAGAACGACCGCTTCTCCCGCGGCCGCGGCCTCCCGAACTCCCGACGCTTCCGCCCCTCCCAGGCTTTTCGCCATCTCCTGGTATTTGCTGGCGGCGGGGTCGCGGACCCCGAGAACGATCGCATGGCCTTTCCTGGCAAATGCCGTCGCCAGGGCGCCTCCCACGTTACCCGCGCCGAGGACTGCTATCTTCATGGTCGAAAACTACGATCAAACGTTCCCCCGGCGCAAGGGGAGGTGACGGCGCGGTTTCCGTGATACTTTGGCCTCGCGCGTGACTCTGGAAGCTTTCAAGGGAAAACTCCTCGCTCTCGGAATCCCCGGCCTCCTTTTCATTTCGTTTCTGGACTCGGCGGGAATTCCGCTCCCGGGTGGCGTCGACCTCGTGGTGATGCTTCTCTCCTGGCAGCGGCCGTCGCTCTTCGTTCCAATCGCGCTCACCGCCGCCCTCGGATCGGCAGCGGGCTGCTTCGTGCTCTATCGCATCGCGCGAACCGGGGGAGACGCGATGATGTCGCGTTTTCCCGCCGACAAACAGGAGTGGGTCAAGGAGAAGGTCCGCCGGAACGATACGCTCGCAATCCTGGTGGCGATGCTCGGCCCCCCGCCCTTTCCCACCAAGCTCTTCATTCTCGTCGCCGGAGTCGTTCGCATGGATTGGCGCCGGTTGGTGGCGGCGGTGTTCACGGGACGACTGGTCCGGTTTCTCGGAGAGGCGTACCTCGCGGTGAAGTTCGGGGACCGGGCCGCGGATACCCTCAAGGACCACTACCCGTCGATCGCAATCACGCTCGCCGCCGCTGTGGTCCTGTTTCTCCTGTTGCGTCGATTCGTGGGTCGGGGCGCTGTTGCCTGATGTCCACACTCGCCGCTCCCGCGCTCGCCCTGGTCGTCGCGGCAGGTCTCGTCCGACTCTGGCTTCATCGAAGGCGCGCCCGGCGTATCGACGAGGCCCGGAGCGTCGCTCAGGATCTCCTTCCGGAGATCCGGGCCGTCATGGCCTCCTGCGATCCTGCCGGTCCCGAGGGTGGATCTCCGATTGCGGGCCGTCGCTTCGCCCTCGTTCGCGAGCGACTTCCGCGGATCCTCCCGAAGGAGTCTCTCTTCGCCGTCGAGACTTTCTACCAATGCATCGACGCCTACGCTCGCGCATCGACCGAGATGACCGCCGCTTTTACCGCGGAGAGCGATCTCAGTCTCGGCGATCGCATCCGTGCGAAAGACAGGCGAGACCGCTGCCTCAAGGACGTCTATTACACCGGCGAAGGAGCGCTCGAGCGACTTCAAAGATGACTAGGAAGACTCAAACGCAAAGGCGTAGCGTTTCTTAGCAAGCCCTTGCCTTCAGGGCCTACTAGCTGCGGCGCCGTCTCCGCGTTCGAGGAGATTGCTCTCCCATCAAAGCCCGCAGCGCATCCTCGTGAGACGCCAGGAACAAGCGGTCCTTGGGTCTGTCCGCCGCTGCCTTGGACTTCACGATCTGTTCCAACGAAGCGACCGGGATGCTGACGTCCTCCAGGCGAAAGAGGCGTCTCGCGTGCCAAACCGGACCGAACTCGAAGCCGGCCATGACCAGGGTCAGGTCGACCTGGAGGTCATTGCCTACGGCGCGCACCAGGGCACGGTGCGAAACGACCTGGTCGGCCAAGCGGCGATCGAGCGGGGCGCCCAATGGCTCGTCACCGGCCCAGAGCGCGAGCCCCTCCGAAAGACAGGCTTGCCAGTACCGAAGCAGGTTCGCTGACTCCGGAGGAAGGAACAGGTCGCGATCGAACGTCGAGAATATCTGACCGGCGGCGCGCGCGTAGTAGTTGACGCCGGAGACTCCAATGACGACGAAGCGAACCCTCGCGGCGCGGAGACTTTTCACCAGTTGAGCGAAGGGGTCCAATCCTCACCGCACGCGGCGAGCTCTGGCGTAGTGATCCCGAAAAACCCGCTGGCAGCGTTCCACCCAGGTCTTGTCCGAACCCCTTCGGTTCTCCGGTAGCGCCTCGCATTGCCGGATCAACCGCAGGTAGATGCGACTGAGTCCGAGGGCGCGTGTTGCGCTCCGGTCGCGCGGCTTCATCCTCACCAGCCCAAAACCCAGGCGAAGACCAGGGGCGCGACGATCGAGGCGTCCGACTCGATGATGAACTTTGGCGTCGAAAGGGCGAGCTTTCCCCAGGTGATCTTCTCGTTGGGGACGGCGCCCGAATACGAGCCGTAACTCGTCGTCGAGTCCGAGATCTGACAGAAGTAGCTCCAGAGCGGCACGCTCTCCCGCTTGAGGTCCTGGTGAAGCATGGGGACGACGCAGATGGGAAAGTCGCCCGCAATCCCCCCGCCGATCTGGAAAAAGCCGATGCCGTTTTTCGAGCTCGACGTGTACCACTCGGCGAAGTCGATCATGTACTCGACGCCCGTCTTCATGATGCCCGGGGGGATCCCGCCGTTGATGCAGTGGGCGGCGAAGATGTTTCCCAGGGTCGAGTCCTCCCACCCGGGAACTACCACCGGGAGGCTCTTCTCGCAGGCGGCGAGAAGCCAGCTGTCCTTGGGATCGATCTGGAAGTACTGCTCGAGCGTTCCCTGAGACAAGAGCTGGTAGAAGTACTCGTGGGGAAAGTAGCGCTTGCCGGAATCGCGCGCCTTCTCCCAAAGGACCTCCATGTGACGCTCTATGCGCCGGAGCGCCTCCTCCTCGGGAATGCAGGTGTCGGTCACGCGGTTGAAGTGCTGTTCGTAGAGTGCCTGCTCGTCCGCGGGCGCGAGCTGCCGGTAATGGGGGACGCGCTTGTAGTGATCGTGTGCCACGAGGTTGAAGACGTCCTCCTCGAGGTTCGCCCCGGTGCAGCAGATGATGTGGACCTTGTCCTGCCGGATCATCTCCGCGAGCGATCGGCCGATCTCCGCCGTGCTCATCGCCCCGGCGAGCGTCACCATCATCTTCGCCCCCCGGTCGACCTCCTGCTCGTACGCCTTGGCAGCATCCACCAACGCGGCGGCATTGAAGTGAAGATAGTGCCTCTCCATGAACTGTGAGATCGGTCCTCGATTCATCGCACCCTCACCGCGGCATCGCCGCGCAGCACAATCGATAGAGCACTCTCGCGCCCACGTTCGCGTCCCACTCGCCTTCGCCCTCGGACTCTCCCGGCGAGACCTCGCAGAGATCGAGACCCACGATCCGGCGTCCTGTCGCCGGAATTCGCTCGATGAGGTAGAGCGCCTCCTCGAGCTTCAGCCCGCCGGGAACGGGAGTGCCGGTGCCCGGGCAGAGCGCGGGGTCGAGCCCGTCGATGTCGAAGCTCACGTAGACCTCGTTCGGAAGGTCGGTCACCATCTCCTCGACGAGCGCCGCCCAGGTCTCTCCCGCGAAACGCCGTCGAGCGAGGCTCCGGTAGTCGAAAAGCTTCACCCGCCCCGCGCTTTTCCGGATCGCCTCGACTTCCTCCTCGCTGTAATCCCGGATCCCGACCTGGACGATGCGCGAGACGGCGTCGATGCGGAGCGCATTGTGCATGATCGACGCGTGGGAGTGGACGAACCCCTCGTACGCGTCGCGGAGGTCCGAGTGCGCGTCGATATGCAGGATCCCGTAGGGGCCTCGTTCCCCAAGGGCCTGCATGAGCCCCAAGGCAACGCTGTGATCGCCCCCCAGGACCGCCACCAGTTTTCCTCGGTCGAGAAGGGCTTTCGCTTCGCGCCGAACGCGCGAGACCATCACCTCGCACCCGTCGTTCACCCGCCGGACCGCGGCCGAGCTCGGCTTTCCTTTGCGCGAGGAAAGAGCGGCGATCGCCTTGGCCGCTTCCTCGCGAAGGCGCGCGCTGGCCGCTTCCAGATCGTCGGGAATCGGAGCCATCGCGATCCCCTGCTTCCAGGCATCGGGCCTCTCGGAATCGTAGAGGTCGACCTGCGCCGATGCCTCCAGGACCGCCCGGGGCCCCTTACCTGCTCCCGCGCCGTAGGAGACCGTGACCTCCCAGGGCACAGGAATCACCACGAGCCGCGCCGACTCCACGTCGAACGGAAGTCCCCAGAGCGTTCCGGAGACGCTGGCGGCGCTAGGATTGAAGTCCTGAACGGATCTCGCCATCTACTCCGCGGCGGTCTTCCCTACTGGGCCCACAGGCAGCTGTGCCGGCCGGGTCACCGGCACCAGCGGGTCGCGGCGGTAGCCGAGGATCCGGAGCACCTGTTTGCTGTTCTGCTCTTCGTGCAGCACCCGGTACAGACGGTTCCCGGCCTCGTCGAGAGAGATCACCACGTGCTTGGGATCGGGCATGAGGCAGTGGTGCAGACCCCCGACGCCGCTCAGCACTTCCTGATAGGCCCCGGTGTGGAAGAAGCCGAGGAACTGCTGGGTGCGGGTCGCGGGCATGAAGATCGACTCCACGTGAGCTTCCTCGTTGTAGTAGTCGTCGCTGTCACAGGTCATGCCCCCGATGATGACCCGCTCGTAACCCTGGTCCCAGTTGTTGATGGGAAGGATGATGAACCGCCGGTTCTGGGCCCAGACGTCGGGAAGCATGCTGATGACGCTTCCGTCGATCATGAGCCACTTCTCGCGGTCGTTCTGCTGCTTTCTCGCGAGCACCTTGAAGAGCGTTCCGCTCGACTCCGCCACGGTGTAGCTTCCGAACTCCGTGAACAGATCCGGCTCTTCGACCTCTTGGTCGGCGCAGATTTCTTTGACGGTGCGGACGATCTCTTCGATGACGTAGGCGTAGTCGTAGTTGAAGGCGAGCGAGCTCCGGAACGGAAGCCCGCCCCCGAGATTGAGCATCGTGAGCTTGGGGTTTATCTTCTTGAACTGGCAGTAGAGGTGCGTGAGGCGCCGGAGCTCGCTCCAGAAGAACGGGGAGTCCTGGATACCGGTGTGCACGAAAAAGTGCAGCATCCGGACCTCGAGGCTCGGGTGGTTCTGGAGCCGCTGCTGGTAGAAGGGGATGATCTCTTCCTCCCTCATTCCCAGCCGGCTGGTGTAGTAGCTGGACTCGGGAGGCTCTTCCGTCGCCATCCGGATCCCGAGCTTCGCCGGCACTTCGAGCTCGTGCTCGTAGAACCCGAGCTCTTCCTTGTTGTCGAGGATGGGGATGATGTTCTCGAATCCGTCGTGGAGCGAATCCACGATGTACTGCTTGTACTCGAGATCCTTGAAGCCGTTGCAGAGGACGACGATGTCCTTCTTCAGGTGCCCCGCCTTCTCCAGGGTCTCGATGATGGGCATGTCGAGAGCCGACGAGGTCTCAAGCTGGACACCGGTCCGGAGCGCCTCGGCCATCACGTGCTCGAAGTGCGAGCTCTTGGTGCAGTAGCAGTAGGTGTAGGTCCCCTTGTAGCTGTGCTTGGCGATGGCGCTCTGGAAGTAACCCCGCGCCGCCTTGATCTTGTCGGAGATGATCGGGAGATAGGTGAAGCGAAGCGGAGTCTTGTAGGTCTCGATGAGCTCCACCATGTTGATGCCGTGAAAGTAGAGCTCGTCGTCGAGGACCTGGAAGCCCTCGGGGAAGTCATAGCTGTGAGCTAGAAAGTCATAGTACGTCTGCATCTATCCTTGGGCACCATACAGGCCGGCTTCTCACCGGCTGGGAGTTCGTCACAGGATCATTGTACATCGCTGTCAAGCGCTGTAAAGCGCGATCTACACCGCGTGCCGCTCCATCCCCCGGGTCTGGACCACCCGGGTCGCGATCTCCTCGACCGACATGTTCGTGGTGTTGATGAACGGAATGTCCTCTGCGCGAAACAGGCTCTCCACCTGGCGCACCTCGATGCGGCACTGCTCGATCGAGGCGTAGCGGCTCCCCGGTCGGCGCTCCTCCCGGATGCTCGCGAGCCTTCGGGCGTCGATGGTGAGGCCGTGGAGCCGCGCCCGAAACGGTTTGAGTGGCTCCGGGAGCTTACCCGAGTGGATGTCCTCCTCGGTGATGGGGTAGTTCGCCGCGCGGAATCCGAACTGCATCGCGAGGTAGAGGCAGGTGGGGGTCTTCCCCGACCGCGAGACCCCGATCATGAGGATCTCCGCCTTGTCGTAGTCCTTGATCCGCGCCCCGTCGTCGTGCTGCAGGCTGAAGTCGATGGCGGCGATCCGCGACTCGTAGGTGGAAAGGTTACTGATGCGGTGCGAGCGCGCCCTTTTGACGGCGGGAGCCGCGTTCAGCGTCCTCTGGAGCGGCTCGAGGAACACGTGAAACAGATCGAGCACCAGGGCATCTGAGCCGATGATGAGCTCCCGGCTCTCCGGCTCGGCGAGGGTGCTGAAGACCAGGGGCCGCTCTCCGTCGGCGCGGGCGGCGTTATTGATGCGCTCTGCGGCAACGGCCGCCTTCTCCAGGCTGTCCACGTACGGGATGGTAACTTCCCGGTACTCGGTGGTACCTTCGAACTGGGCGAGAAGGCTGTGGCCGATGGTCTCGGCGGTGATCGCGGTGCGATCGGAAACATAGAACATCGTCCGCATGAACGCCCGGTGCTCCAATAGTGGCGCCGCTCCTATAATAAGGTAGGGGATATCTCCGATGGGAAAATACGTCCAGAGGCTCGGCGACGTCGGAATGTCGGACCTCGGAAGCGTCGGGGGCAAGAACGCCTCCCTGGGCGAGATGCTCCGAGAGCTGACCTCGGCCGGAGTCCTGGTGCCGGACGGATTCGCGACCACCACCCAGGCGTTTCATGCCTTTATCGAGTCCGCGGGGCTCGAGGAGTGCCTCCAGGAGAAGCTATCGGGCCTTGACGTGGAGGACGTCTCCGCGCTGACCCGCGCCGGACGAGAAATCCGGGGTGCGATCCTCGAAGCCAAGCTCCCAGAAGATCTGAGCCTCGAGGTGCGGGAAGCCTACAGGTCGCTATCCGGCGGCAACCCCGACCGCTCGTTCGCGGTGCGCTCCTCCGCAACCGCGGAGGACATGCCCGACGCCTCTTTCGCCGGACAGCAGGAGACGTTCCTGAACGTCCGGGGCGAGGAGAACGTGCTCCAGGCGGTGAAGGGCGTCTTCGCGTCGCTCTTCAACGATCGCGCCATCGCCTATCGAGTCCACAAGGGGTTCCGCGACCACGACGTCGGCATCTCCGCCGGAGTGCAGCTCATGGTCCGGAGCGACCTCGCCGCGAGCGGCGTCGCCTTCACTCTCGATACCGAGTCCGGGTTCCGCGACGTGGTCTTCGTCACCGGAAGCTACGGGCTCGGCGAGTCGGTCGTGCAGGGGGCGGTGAACCCCGATGAGTTCTACCTCTATAAGAGGAACCTCGAGGCCGGTCGCCCCGCGGTGCTTTCCCGAACCCGGGGTGAGAAGGCCACCAAGATGGTCTACGACGACTCGAATACCTTCGGGGCGGGAATTCAGACGGTGCCCGTGCCCGAGGAGGACCGGGGGAAGTTCGTTCTGAGCGATGCCGAGCTCGAGGAGCTGGGAAGACAGGCTCTTCGGATCGAAAACCACTACGGCCGTCCGATGGACATCGAGTGGGCCAAGGACGGCCTCGACGGCCGGATCTACGTGGTCCAGGCACGGCCGGAGACGGTAAAGAGCCGGGACACCCGCGTCATCGAACGTTACCGCCTTCGCGCGCGCGGTGAAGTCCTGGTGGAAGGAAGGGCAGTGGGCCAGAAAATCGCCGCGGGTCCGGCGCGCCTGATCAAGGACGTGGAGCGAATGGACGAGCTCAAGCCGGGCGAAATCCTCGTGACCGACATGACCGACCCCGACTGGGAGCCGGTGATGAAGCGCGCGGGCGCCATCGTGACCAATCGGGGCGGACGGACCTGCCACGCGGCCATCATCGCGAGGGAGCTCGGGATTCCCGCCGTCGTCGGCTGCGGCGACGCCACCCTGGAGCTCCAGGACCGTCAGGTGGTAACGGTGAGCTGCGCCGAAGGCGATGCGGGATTCATCTACCGAGGCGCCCTCGACTACGACGTGGAGCGCATCGCCCTCGACGCCATGCCCGAGCTTCCCCTCTCGGTGATGATGAACGTGGGCAATCCCGAAAGGGCGTTTCAGTTCGCCTCTCTCCCGCACGCGGGCGTCGGCCTCGCCCGGCTCGAGTTCGTCATCGGCAACAGCATCGGGATTCATCCCAGAGCGCTTCTCGAATTCGAAAGCTTGCCGCGGGAGCTGAAGGAGACCATCGCGGAGCGCATCCGTGGCTATCGCGACCCGGTGAGCTTCTACGTCGACAAGCTCAGTGAAGCGATTGCGCTTCTGGGCGCGGCCTTCCATCCTGAGCGGGTCATCGTGCGCCTGTCGGACTTCAAATCCAACGAGTACGCGCATCTCATCGGGGGCGAACGCTACGAGCCCAAGGAAGAGAACCCGATGATCGGCTTTCGGGGCGCCGCGCGCTACGTCTCCGAGGCCTTCGCGGAGTGCTTCGCCCTCGAGTGCCGGGCGATCCGCCGGGTGCGCGAGGAGATGGGACTTCGGAACGTCGAGGTCATGGTGCCCTTCGTGCGCACCGTCGACGAGGCCCGGCGCGTAATCGAGGCGCTCCGGGCGCAAGGGCTCGAGCGCGGCAAGGACGGTCTCAAAATCATCATGATGTGCGAGATCCCCTCGAACGTCATCCTCGCCGAGGAGTTCTTGAAATACTTCGACGGATTTTCCATCGGCTCGAACGACCTGACCCAGCTCACTCTCGCCCTCGATCGGGATTCCGCGTTGGTCGCTTCCTCCTTCGATGAGCGTAACGATGCGGTGAAAGCGCTCCTCCACCGCGCCATCGAAGTCTGCAAGAAAGAGGGGAAGTACGTGGGGATCTGCGGCCAGGGCCCGTCCGATTATCCGGATTTCGCCAAGTGGCTCCTGGACGAGGGCATCGACAGCATTTCCCTCAACCCCGACACGGTGGTCGAGACCTGGATCTTTCTCGCCGGACAGACTCAGCCGGCCGGCAGCAGCTCGACTCGAGGGCTGTGACTCCGTCCAGGCGGACTTCCGGACGGCTCGCGAGGAATAAAAAGCGCGCCGCCTTCCAGAACCGTTAATTAAGGATCGTATGGGCGTCACGGGCACGCGCTGGAGCCTCGCTGGGGCCGAAGCGGGTCTCCGCCTCCGAGCCCTCCGAAGTAGCGGTGACTTCGATGAGTACTGGCGGTTCACGAGCGGCAAGAGTACGAACGTAACCACGCCGGTCGCTATGCCGACCGCAAACCCGTACCGACCCGGGGCCGCCACCTGAGGGTGATCAAAACCCCGTCGTCCCTCTCAAAACGACGCTTCCAAAAGAGCCGCGCACCAGGCGGGGATCGTCCACCGGGATCTGAAGCCTCAGAACATCATGCTCACCAAGTCGGGAGCCACGCTCCTCGACTTCGGTCTCGCCAAGCGGCGGGCGCCCTCGCTTCCTCCGCGGACTCGGTTCTGCCCACGCGAGATTTGACGGCGCAGGGCGCGATCGTGGGGACGCTCGCGTACATGGCCCCGGAGCAGCTCGAAGGGAAGGATGCGGATTCGCGGGCGGACCTCTGGGCGCTCGGTGTCGTGCTCTACGAGATGGTCACCGGGAGAAAAGCGTTCGAGGGGAAGAGTGCCGCGCCTTCGCGCCAACGACTTTTTCCGCATCCCTCCCTCCCGGGTCATCCAGGTGCGAATGGAGGTGGAGATTTGACCCATTCGTCACTTCTCGTCCGCTTGGAGCTCAGCCGGTGACAACACGTCGACAAAGCGACCCTCTCGGATGGACTAGCGACTTCCTTGAATCACTTCTCGCAGCACGCGACGTAGCGTACTCTCGTCGAGGGGAGCGCTCGATTTGTCGAGGTACTCCCGAAGCGCCTCGTTCATCATGGTCTGATAGCCGCGTCCTTGTCGATCGGCGCGGTCTCGGAATTCCTCGAGAATGTCGTCGTCGATGTAGATGGTGATGCGAGTCTTCCCGCTCTGCTGGACGACAGGGCCCCGCCGACCTTTGCTGAAATCATATTCCTTCTTCATAGCTCTTTCTTTCTGTGCGAGTCGCCTCGCGAACTGAAATGAGGCGAATGTCGTCATCGCGTTCCGTGTAAACCACGACAAGAAACCTCCCGACGCCATCCATTCCAACAGACACGTAGCGCCGTTCTCCCTCGGAAGATTCATCCTCGACGGTGATCGCGTTCGGGTCGAAGAGTGCGACCTCAGCGTCTGAAAACCGCACGCCGTGCTTCTCGAGGTTCGACAGCGCCTTGTCCGGATCCCAGATGATCGCGTGCATATATTATACATATCTCTGGGTCGCTTAGCAACACGCTGGGCGCGACGCTCGAGCCGCCCTATATTACGGCGCGAACAAATTGATCGTAGCCGGCCATAGGGTTACGACGGTACGGGCGCGGACCGCGCTATCCTCATGAACTGGGAGACGACAATACGAGGCGGGGCGAACAGTCGCGGCGAAGATGAGGGTCTACTCCCGGGGCCCTGGTGGGATCTGTCGCCGTGGGACGGTGCGTTCCGATCCTTCGTTCCCTGGATGAGGAAGCTTCCTCCTTCGACGAGCGAAACAACGCGGTGAAAGCGCTCCTCCACCGCGCCATCGAAGTCTGCAAGAAGGAGGGGAAGTACGTCGGGATCTGCGGCCAGGGCCCTTCCGATTATCCGGATTTCGCGAAGTGGCTTCTGGACGAGGGCATCGACAGCATTTCCCTCAACCCCGACACTGTGGTCGAAACCTGGATCTTTCTCGCCGGGCAATCCGGCAGCAGCTCGACTCGAGGGCTGTGACTCCGTCCAGGCGGACTTCCGGACTGCTCGCGAGGAATACAAAAAAAGCGCCGCCTTCCAGAACCAGTTGCTCGGATGGAATCCGTTGGGCTTTTCTGTCTAACCCCCCCGGAGGGCGGCGTCATGGTACCATCCGCGACGAGCAACGGCCTCCTCCGTTTGCCCAAGCCGCGATGACGCTTTCCCCCGGCACGAGACTCGGTCCCTATGAGATCGCTTCCCCTCTCGGAGCCGGGGGGATGGGCGAAGTGTTCCGCGCGCGGGATACGAAGCTCAATCGCGACGTCGCTATCAAGGTACTCCCCGCGGCCTTCGCACAGGATGGCGAGCGTGTCGCGCGGTTTCGGCGCGAAGCGCAGCTCCTCGCCTCGCTGAACCATCCCAACATCGCCGCGATCCACGGGCTCGAGGAGAGCGAGGGTGTCGTCGCGCTGGCGCTGGAGTTGGTCGAAGGCGAAGACCTCGCCGAACGGCTGACGCGCGACGCTATCCCCATCGACGAGGCCATTGCGATCGCGAAGCAGATCGCTGAAGGCCTCGAGGCCGCGCACGAGAAGAGCATCGTCCATCGCGACCTCAAGCCCGCGAACCTGAAGATCACCAAAGACGGCACCGTCAAGATCCTGGACTTCGGTCTCGCGAAAGCTTACGGGTCAGAGGCGGAAGCTGCGGCCAGCGAAGGTCTCTCTCAGTCGCCGACGATGTCGCGTCAGATGACGGAGGCCGGCGTCATCTTCGGCACCGCGGCGTACATGTCACCCGAGCAGGCGCGTGGCGCGACGGTAGACAAACGCGCGGACATCTGGGCCTTCGGCGTGGTGCTGTTCGAGATGCTGACGGGGAAGAGGCTCTTCACCGGCGAGACGGTGAGCGACACGCTGGCGGCGGTGCTGAGGCAGGAGATCGACTGGAATGCCCTTCCCGCTTCGACGCCGCCTGGCCTCTGCCGCCTGCTGGAACGGTGTCTCGACCGCGACTCGAAGGAGCGTCTGCGCGACATCGGGGAGGCGCGCATCGCGCTCGAGAGGAGGCTCGGCCCGCCCGATACTGTCCGCGCCTCTTCGGGAGTGCGGGCACTACCGTGGGTCATCGCGCTGAGCGCGACTATCGTGGCGCTGGCACTCTGGGCGCTGTGGCGCCCGGCGCCCCAGCCTGCTCCACCCCTGCGCGTGAGCGCGGAGCTGGGTGCGGAAGCATCGCTTGCGAACGAATTCGGGCCCGCCGCGATCCTCTCGCCGGACGGCCGCCTCCTGGCTTTCGTCGCGAGCCAGAGTGCGGGCGAACGCCCGCTGCTCCACCTCCGGCGCCTTGAGCAGCTCGACGCCGCGCCGCTTTCGGGGACGGAAGGCGCCCGCGACCCGTTCTTCTCGCCCGACGGGGAGTGGATAGCGTTTTTCGCCGACGGGAAGCTGAAGAAGGTCTCGGTCTCGGGCGGTGCGGCCGTCACGCTCTGCGACGCAGAGGACGCTCGAGGCGGGACCTGGGCCGAGGACGGGACGATCTTCTTTACGCCCCAGCCGGGCGTGGGCCTTTCGCGTGTGTCGTCGGCGGGAGGCACGCCGCAGACCCTGACGACACCCGATCCGGCCTCCCAGGAGAACACGCATCACTGGCCCCAGGCGCTGTCCGGAGGCAAGGCCGTCCTGTACACGGCGGGCATTCGGGGCAACTTCGAGGACGCGAGCCTCGTCGTGCACACGCTCGAAGGCGACACGAGGAAGGTGCTGCATCGCGGCGGATATCATGGCCGTTACCTTTCGAGCGGCCACATCTTGATCCTGCCGCTCACGGGCGATGAGGCCTCCGGGTGGAAGCCGGGGAAGCCCACGGTCTTCCTGAACGGCTCCTTCGGCGAATTCGCGGCGGCCTTCTCGCCGGACGGGCGCTGGTTGGCGTATGCCTCCAACGAGTCTGGACGCTACGAGGTGTACGTGCGTCCGTTTCCGGGTCCGGGGGGGAAGTGGCAGGTCTCGACCGTCGGCGGACGCTTGCCCACGTGGTCTCGAAGCCGAAGAGAGCTCTTCTATCACGGCGAGGACGAGAGGATCATGGTGGCGGTGTACACCGTGGAAGGCTCGTCTTTCCACGCAGAGAAGCCGCGGGTGTGGTCGCCGGGGCTCGTGCCCCTGCGGGGAGGAGCCGCCCGGACCTACGACCTGCACCCGGACGGCGAGCGGATCGTCGTTCTGAAAGCCTCGGGGGACGAGGCGGAGGCCAAGCGGGACCGGGTCGTCTTGATCCAGAACTTCTTCGACGAGCTGCGCCGTATCGCGCCAGCGGACAGGCGATGACACTCTCTCCCGGCACAAGGCTCGGTCCCTATGAGATCGCCTCCCCCCTCGGGGCCGGGGCCATGGGCAAGGGACCACCAATCGCAGAATCCGCTACACTGTCGTCATGGCAAAGTCGAAAGTCTAGGTGGAGACGACGGTGATAAGGTTACCTCACGTCCCGTCCAAGTCGTGACGTGGTGGTGGCAGCACACCAGCAGATTACGCAGGAATGGTGGGATAAACGACGTGGCGCCTTCCATCTAGTGGCGTCGGAACTTGTGATCCAGGAGGCCGGCGCCGGAGATGAACATGCCGCACGGGCGCGGTTACAAGTGCTCGCCGACGTCGAGCTGGTCGCGGTCTCCGCCGACGCTTTGGCACTTGCAGCCGCGTTGCTGGATCCAGGACCGCTCCCAAGAAGGGCAGGTGCGGACGCTCTTCACATTGCCATTTCTGTCACCAACGGAGTGGATTACTTACTGACCTGGAACCGCAAGCATATGGCGAATGCCGTCATGCGTTCCTCAATTGACGACATCTGCAGGTCGAAGGGGCTAGAGCCCTCGATCATTTGCACGCCCGAAGAGCTGCTGGAGGATTAACATGTGGGAAGATCCGATCGTGAATGAAGTGCGTCGAATTCGTGACTGGTACGCTGCCCGTTTTACCTATGACCTGGACAGAATCTACGCAGAGCTAAAGGAGCAAGAAAAGAAGAGCGGCCGTCATTACGAATCCTATTCGCCGCGCACCGCGAAGCCGACTGCCGTTAGCTCAGAAGAGACTTGAAGGTCACAGACTTGCAGCCGAAGGGTCTTCGGGCAGGCGAAGAGTGGCGGTGTCCGAGGTGCACGGGCGACATCGGGCGTTGGACGCGCGGACCGCACGGGATCAAAGGTCGGCCGTGAAGTCAAAGACACGGGATTGAGATGCCACTCATCCCGGGTACTCGGATCGGTCCTTACGAGATCGCTTCCCCCCTCGGGGCCGGGGGGATGGGCGAAGTGTTCCGCGCGCGGGACACGAAGCTCAACCGCGACGTGGCCATCAAAGTGCTGCCCGCCGCCTTCGCGCAGGATTCGGAGCGTGTCGCGCGGTTTCGTCGCGAAGCGCAGGTGCTCGCCTCGCTGAACCATCCCAACATCGCCGCGATCCACGGGCTCGAAGAGTCGGACGGCGTCCTGGCGCTGGCGCTGGAGTTGGTAGAAGGTGAAGACCTCGCCGAGCGGCTGACGCGCGGCGCCACCCCCGTCGACGAAAGCATCGCCGTCGCGAAGCAGATCGCCGAAGGCCTCGAGGCCGCGCATGAGAAGGGGATCGTCCATCGCGACCTCAAGCCCGCGAACCTCAAGCTCACCAAGGACGGCACGGTCAAGATCCTCGACTTCGGTCTCGCGAAGGCCTACGGGTCAGAGGCCGAAGCTACGGCCAGCGAAGGTCTCTCTCAGTCGCCGACGTTGTCGCGGCAGTTGACGGAAGCCGGCGTCATCTTCGGAACCGCCGCGTACATGTCGCCGGAGCAGGCGCGTGGAGGGACGGTAGACAAGCGCGCGGACATCTGGGCCTTCGGGGTGGTGCTGTTCGAGATGCTGACCGGGAAGAGGCTCTTCACCGGCGAGACGGTGAGCGACACGCTGGCGGCGGTGCTGCGTCAGGAGATCGACTGGAGGGCGCTTCCCGCTTCAACACCGCCTGGCCTGAGCCGCCTGCTGGAACGGTGTCTCGATCGCGACTCGAAGAAACGGTTGCGCGACATCGGCGAGGCGCGCATCGCTCTTGAGGAGCGGCTCGCCACGCCCGATACTGTCCGCGCCTCTTCGGGAATGCGGGCGCTGCCGTGGGCTCTTGCTCTTTTGCTGGCGCTCGCGCTCTGGGCGCCGTGGCGCCCCGCGCCGACGCCCGCTCCACCCCTGCGCCTGAGCGCCGAACTGGGTGCTTCAGCATCGCTTTCGACCGCCTTCGGGCCCGCCGCGATCCTCTCGCCGAACGGTCGCCTCCTGGCTTTCGTTGCTAGCCCGGGCACCGGCGAACGCCAGCTGCTCCACCTCCGGCGCCTGGAACAGCTCGACGCCGCGCCGCTTGCGGGGACGGAGGGCGCCCGCGACCCGTTCTTCTCGCCCGACGGGGAGTGGATCGCGTTTTTCGCCGAAGGGAAATTGAAGAAGGTGTCGGTTTCGGGCCGCGCGGCGGTCACTCTTTGCGACGCACCGAACCCCTGGGGCGGGAGCTGGGCTGAGGACGGGACGATCTTCTTTACGCCCGAGGCGGGCGTGGGCCTTTCGCGCGTGTCGTCGGCGGGAGGCACGCCGCAGACCCTGACGACACCCGATCAAGCCTCCCAGGAGCAAACGCACCGCTGGCCCCAGGCCCTTCCCGGGGGCAAGGCCGTGCTGTACACGGCGGGCAATCAGGGCAACTTCGAGGAGGCGAGCCTCGTCGTGCACACGCTCGAGGGCGACACGAGGAAGGTGCTGTATCGCGGCGGATACCATGGCCGTTACCTTCCGAGCGGCCACCTGGTCTTCATTCGCGAAGACACGCTCTTCGCCGCGCCTTTCGATCTGGATCGGCTGGAGCTGTCCGGCGAGCCCGTGCCCGCGCTCGAGAGCGTAACCGCTGACCGGTTCAATGGGAGAGCCCAGTTCGGCTTCTCCCGCGAGGGAACGCTCGTGTACCAGCGGGGGGGTCGCATCGCCACGTCGATTCAATGGATGGATCGGGAAGGCAAGCTTGAGCCTTTGCGCGCGGCGCCTGGCGTCTACGGGAACATCCGCTTCTCCCCCGATGGCCAGAGGCTCGCGCTGGACATCCTCGAGGGCAAGAACCGAGATGTGTGGGTCTACGAATGGGGGCGCGACACCCTTTCTCGTCTCACGCTCGATCCCGGAGAGGATAGCGACCCCGTGTGGACCCCCGATGGGCGCATCGCTTTTTCCTCGACGCGGGCGGACCAGGCAACAGGGAACCTCTACTGGCAGCGAGCCGACGGGACGGGCGAGGCGGAGCGCCTGACGGAGAGTAAGAGCCGGCAAGTCCCGAGGTCGTGGCATCCGAGTGGGAGGTTCCTGGCCTTGCTGGAGCTGAACCCTCAGACGAGGTTTGACATCCTGATCCTGCCGCTCACGGGGGACGAGGCCTCCGGGTGGAAGCCGGGGAAGCCCACGGTCTTCCTGAACGGTCCCTTCGCCGAACTCGGGGCGGCCTTCTCGCCGGACGGGCGCTGGCTGGCTTATGCGTCCGACGAGTCCGGACGCAACGAGGTGTACGTGCGTCCGTTCCCGGGCCCGGGGGGGAAGTGGCAGGTCTCGCCCGCCGGCGGATTCTGGCCCACGTGGTCTCAAAGCCGAAGCGAGCTCTTCTACCTGGTCGGTGACGGGAGGATCATGGTTTCCGGGTACACCGTGGAAGGCTCCTCGTTCCGCGCCGAGAAGACGCGGGTGTGGTCGGCGGGGCTCGTGACTGCGCCGGGACCCGGGACCTACGACCTGCACCCGGACGGCGAGCGGGTCGCGGTGCTGAAAGCCTCGGCGGACGAGGCTGAGGCCAGGCGAGACAAGATCGTCTTTATCCAGAACTTCTTCGACGAGCTGCGCCGGATCGCGCCGGCGGGCAAGCGATGACGCTCTCTCCCGGCACGCGCGACGTCCAAATCGTTGGGAGACTCTTTTGCTGTGACGAAGCTTCCCCAGAGAAACACTCGTTCAAGCGTCCGGCGGAGTTGAACGACGCGCGCTAGCGGCTGGACGGACGGGCTTCGCGCCGTCGACGGCACGTAGGCGTGGGCGCGCACTTGGCGCGTGCTTCGAACGTCACTCGCGGATGGACATCAACCTCGCGCGCCGACCCCCGGCGGTGGGCTGAGCAGAAACTCGCTCCACGACATCGATGGCAAGCCGGCGCGCTCGAATGCGGACCGCCCCTCCTCGCTGCAGAGGACCAGAGGCCGGTACGACGGGTGGCGGCGCGTGAACTCCCCGATACCCTTGAGGTCTCCCGCGGAGGTCGGACCTGTCGTCACCTCGATGACCCAGGAGCCCCAGCTCCCTTCGATTACGGCATCCACCTCGAGAGGCTCCTCGCGCCAGTAGCTCACTCGCTGCCCTCGGTTCCAGGCGTGGGCGAGGCAGGCGTTCTCGACCCACGCGCCGAACCGCTTCGGGTCCGTGGACCGATCGGGAATCCCGCGGGGATCGACGGCGGCGAGGAGCGCGTTGTTGAGCGTGATGAGCTTCGGCGGCGCCGCTCGCCGGCGCGCCGGACGCGAAGCGTACTTGGCGAGGGGCGCGACGAGATAGGCCTCCTCGAGAAGCTGCAGGTAATGAGCGATGGTCTCGAGGGCTCCTGCATCCTGAAGCTGCCCCTGGATCTTCTGGAGAGAGACGATCTCCGCCGGGGACGATGCGGCGACGCCGAACACCTGGCGCAAGAGGGCGGGTTTCCTTACGACCGCGAGCGCGAGGATGTCGCGGCCGATGGCGGGCTCGAGGATGGATCGAGCGAATCGGCAACCAGCCGATTGGAAGGGTCCACCTGCATGAATCGCCGACGAGGGAGATCGGCTTCGTACTGAGCCCGCTCCACCTGGTGGCGGCGCAGGCGGTCGGCATCTTGCTGGCGATCTTGGATCTCCCGCCAAACGGCAAGAGCCACCTCGAGCGACATCGGAGTCATCGACTCGACCACAAGCTTGCTGATGGCCACGTCGGGGGGGAGTCGGTTTGGGGACCCCAGTCAGCCAGCCTGAACCATAGGTGGAGTCGGTTCTCCTACGCCAGAATGGGGAGGTGCTTCTTCGCACACTCCTCGTCGATTTCTAGCTGCCTTACGAGTTGCCGCACGTGAAGGATCTGAATCTGGCCGCGACCGCTTCGCGGCCCACGCGATGAATGAGACCCTTTCGGAAGGCCGGGAAACGATTTCTTTCCGCACATCACCGTGTCCAGATGCTTGCCTTCCCGAATCTTGAAGTCAGGGCAACACTCTTTGAGCATCGCAAGCAGGTCCTTGCGCCTGACTTGGCCGAAGGAACCCATTACGCCGCGGAGGCGTAACCGTCGAGCTCGTTGAAGCTGGGCTCGTACCGTTTGACTGCGGGGTCAATCTCGAGAACCTCGGCGCCTGCCTTGGTCTCGGCGTTCTCTTCCCGCATATTTGGATCCGGAGCCTCGAGTTCGCCCCGCCTGATGGACTCGACGCACTTCCACCACTCTTGGTCTGCCGGGCGGTTCACGTCCCCCACGAATCTCTCGACTTGAGTTTTGAACGCGTCGAAGTTCGGCGCTTCGTAAGAAATGTCGAAGATGATTTCCTTGAGGGTCTGACGGAAAGAGTAGTAGGCGTCGTTCAGAGACCGCCCACCTTCAGCGAGTCCGCCTGGCTCGACTCCGTTGAGCACCCACGCGCCGTCGCTCTCGCGGACCGCAAGCGCTCGGCCGCGGATCTTGACGTCGGCCAGGAATCCCTTGCCGTAAACGATCTCTTTGAACGTGAGAACCAGGGGATAGCCACGACCGACCGTAATGGCGGACCCACTCGCCATTCTCATACCTCCTCTGCGGCTCGCAAGCAATGCTCGATTACCATCATACATCAGCGTGTAACACCATGCGAGAACACGGGCCAGCGCATCACAGATCCCGAACGTGTCTGGCGATTCCACCCGAGCAACCGCAGACGCCGACCGCGACCACGATAGCCTCGCGATTCTGCAGAAACAGGATCGGGTGGTCTCGACCTCCGCAATTATGGGGTTGCCCGACTGGCACGAAGACCGGGCGGACACCGCGCACGAGCACGATGGAAGACATATTCAATTGTGGCGGTTATCGGATCTGAAGCTCCTTCGGACGATCGAGCTTCCGGCCGTGACCGGTGCGCGCGTTCATCTGCAGCCCGCCGAGCCGCATTAGCTTGCTTTGGATCCCCTCGGCCGCTTGTAGTGGTCAACGGCCCATCGGGAGAGCGACGCATCTGGATCGCGACCCTGGACGCGCGGGGACATCTCGCGCTCGATGCGCGGTTCCGGGACGTTGGGTCGGACCGGCCCGGGCTCAGCTTCAATGGGGAAGACTGGCCCCATGGAAGAACGGGTGCGGCGATTCCTCACGGAAGTGTCGTCGGGGAATGAGCGGCTCACCCAGTTCTTCGTGCGGGCCGACTGCGACGCCCGGCGGAGCCCCTGATGGTGCTACGCGTGATCGCGAGAGCGAAGGTCGCCGCCAAGCGCCTTGACCGGGAAAGAATCCAGGCCGTCAACGGCCTATCCGGCCACACACCCTCAATCGTCTTTGCGCCTCTGCGCCTCTACGCCTTTGAGTTCGTTCCGAGTTGCACCGGGGCGCCTGGACCTACGACGTCCACCCGGACGGCGAGCGGGTCGCCGTGCTGAAGGCCTCGGGGGACGAGGCTGAGGCCAGGCGAGACAAGGTCGTCTTGATCCAGAACTTCTTCGACGATCTGCGCCGTATCGCGCCGGTGGGCAAGCGATGACGCTCTCTCCGGCACGCGACTCGGTCTCTTTGCGACCGCTTTTGGGACCTCGAGGATTCGGATCGTCGGGCCGATGTCTTCGCTTGACCGGCGCTCACGTCCGAACGCGAACCCGATGGGCTTCGAACAGGAATAATTTGCCCGGAGAAGAGAGCCGATTGCGCCCGACGGGGCGCTCCGGTTAGATTTCCACCCGCGTGAGCGTCGCACTCCTCTCCATCATCGCCTTCGCCGTCGCCATTCTTTTGAGCTGCTTCACGCCGATCAACGTCGGCCTCATCTCCATCGCGTTCGCCTTTCTCGTCGGCGTCCTCTTCGGGGGGATGAAGGTGACCGAAGTGGCTTCCGGCTTCCCCTCGAGCCTCTTCCTGGTGCTCGTGGGGGTCACCCTCCTCTTCTCCCAGGCACAGGTCAACGGCACTCTCGATCAGATCGCGAAGCGGAGCGTTCGGCTCGCGCGCGGGAACCCCGGAGTCATCCCGCTGGTGTTCTTCTTCCTGGCGATGGCGATCGCGTCCATCGGTCCCGGGAACATCGCGGCGACCGCGATGCTCGCTCCCATCGCGATGAGCATTGCCGGAGAAGCCGGGATCAGCGCCTTCCTGATGACGGTCATGGTGGCCACCGGCGCCAACGCCGGAGCGCTTTCGCCCTTCGCCCCCACGGGGATCATCGCGAACGGCCTTCTTGCCCGAATCGGCATTACCGGAGTGGAGTGGCCGACCTTCATCAACAACTTCGTGGCCCAGTCTTTCGTGGGGATTGGCGGCTATTTCCTCCTCGGGGGAACGAAGCTACTCGCACGCGGAGGCACCGCATCGGCCGAAGCCGACACAAAGCCCTTGAGCTGGCAGCAGAAACTCACCCTCGTTCTTATCGCCTGCTGGATTCTTTCGGTGTTCTTCTTCAAGGTAGATGTGGGCATGGGAGCTTTCATCGCCGCCGCGGTCCTCACGCTTTCGCGCGCCGCCGACGAAGAGCAGGCGGTCAAATCGATTCCCTGGAACACCATCATCATGGTCGGGGGAGTGACGGTCTTGATTTCGATCCTGGAGAGGACCGGCGGGATGGATCTCTTTACCGGTATCCTCACGCGCTTCTCGACCCCCGACACCATCACCGGCGTCATCGCCTTCGTGACCGGAGTCATCTCGGTCTACAGCAGCTCCTCGGGAGTCGTGCTCCCCGCGTTTCTCCCCACCATCCCCGGCATCATCGAGAAGCTCGGCGGCGGCGATCCCATGGCGATCGCCGCGTCCATCAACGTGGGCTCGCACCTGGTGGATGTCTCCCCGCTATCGACCCTCGGAGCGCTCTGCATCGCCGCGGCGCCGGCCCACGAGAACCGCCGGCAGCTCTTCAACAAGCTCCTGCTGTGGGGCCTCTCGATGAGCGTCGTCGGCGCGGTGGTCTGCTACGTGTTCTTCGGCGTGCTGGGCCTCTGAGAATCCGGAGGATCGGCTCCTAAGTTTTTCTCCGCATCTCCTTGCCCGCGTGCCGTCCGCCCCTTGACTTCGGTGAGGGCGTCGCGTTAGACTCCTGTTAACTCCCGTAGGGAGTAACCAGGAGTACCGCGATGTCCGGGACGAAGCTGAAGCCAGAACCGCGGGGAGCCGATCGGAAACGGCTTCGGCGTGACAGGACCTCGCACCAAAGGCCTGATTCCAAAATCGTCGCCGGTCGCGTCCGGCGACCAAGGGTCGCTGCGCCTCCTGCCGCGAAACTGCGGATCATGTTCGAGATCTCGGCGGAAGCCCTTCTCAGGAATCGGCCGCTTCGGGCAACCTCCTCTCCGCCTGTCCAGGCCGGATCGGCCTTGTCCAAGGGCGAGTTGACAGCCCTTGAAGCCGTCGGGCTCTCTACCCAACGGTGGCTGAGCGAGCAGCCGGACGATCCGCTCGCGCAATCGATCGTTGACTACGTCGCGCTCATCGAGACGAGCCTGAGCGCCGCGGAGGCCGCCCGCCTCCTGCGAGTCGACGTGAGCCGTGTCCGCCAGAGGCTCCGCGAGCGTTCTCTCTTCGGCGTCGAATACGAAGGCGAGTGGCGGCTGCCCCGGTTTCAGTTCGAGCGTCAACACCTGCTGCCGGGCCTCGCGGAGATCGTCGCGGCTCTGCCCGCTGAAGTAAACGCGCTGGAAGTCGCGGAGTGGTTCCTGAGCCCAAACCCCGACTTGGAGATCGAGGGCCGTGAAACGCCACTCAGTCCGCGAGATTGGCTGCTGCGCGGCTTGCCGCCGAGGCGCCTCGCCGAGCTCGCGAGCCAGCTCTAGGCGCAGGTGCCGAAGTTTTCCGATCCGCCTGGCGTCGAAGTTGTCCGCGGGATCAAACCCGCGCTGAAGACCCTGGCAAGAGGCACGAGCCTCGCCCGCGTGTACTTTACTGGCGGGGATCACCCGACTCGGTGGAGCGAGTTCCGTCACTATGGCCCCACGAACGCCCGCTTCGATCACCACCTCGTCGACGCGCGAGGTCAACCGCTTACGCAGGATCGGTCGATCCTTTACTGCGCAACCGCGGCTGACACATGCTTCGCGGAAGTCTTCCAGGAAACGCGGCGCATCAACCGGACGCGACGCGCGCCCTGGCTTGCGATCTTTGTCCTGGGCCGAGACGTCGAGCTCCTCGATCTCACGGGTCGGTATCCGACGCGTGTCGGCGCTTCCATGGCGATCAATACGGGTGGCCGTCGGCGGGCGCGCGAGTGGGCAAAGACCTTCTATGAGGCCTATGGCACGCTCCAGGGGATTTACTACCCGTCGTCCATGAACGGAAATGAGCCCGCCGTCGCCCTCACGGATCGCGCGGAGCGGTCTTCCTGCCTCCCGGAGCACCCTGATTTGAACCGTGCACTGTCCGATGACGCGCTACTGGACGTTCTGAAGTACAGCGGGCACAGGCTCGGGTATGGCCTTCTTTGAGAGCTCATTGACCCTCTTCGCGGTGCCTCGGAAAGGCGCAAGTCGGACCGTCAGGCCGAGGCTGACGCTCCGAGCTTGAAGGCGGTCGCGGCGGCGAGACCGAACCAAAGGAGGTCGAAGACGCCGAAGCTCGAAAGGAACACCGTGCTCTCTGCCCCTTCCATGTTTCCGAGGGCCATCCCGATGAGCTCCGCCTGCGCTTTCTTGAGACTCGCCCGCTCCTCTTCCGGGAGCGCGTTCCAGCGGTTCTCCGCCTCGGTCCAGATCGCGGGCGGGTAGTCCGCGCGTTCGTAAGCTTCCTCGGGACTTACGCCATCGGGCCAGGCAATCGCCCTTCCCTGAGACTCGTGCTCGAAGACGATCTCGTCGGCGACGGAGGAGATCATCGTGTCGTCTTCCAGGTAGTCTTCGAGCGACGCGGCGGGCGCGGACAGGAACAGATGGACGAGCGCATACTTGCCCGCGAGCACCGAGACCACGGCGAGGACGGCCGCGACCATGCCCGCGAGCGGCCCTTCGGCGCCCACGCGGGAGCGAACCATCTTCCGCTGCGTCTTATCGAAGTAGGCGATCTCCTGGCTTCCCACCACTCGCACCCCGATCCCGACCAACATTCCGATGCCCCAGGCGATCCAGCCGATCTCGAGACCGGTGAAGTAGCCGATTGCCGCCCAGATAGCGGCCCCGATGAGGCCGGCAAGGGCGCCCCCGACGGCCATCTTGAGCACGTTCATGGTTTCCTACGGACGGCAGTAGGCCTCTTCGAGGGTGTTGACGTCGCGGGGAGTGATGAGGTGCTCCGGATCCCGCCCTTCGTTCTCGATTCCGAAATTGCCGCTGACCCACATCTTGTCCTCGGGGTGAGGGGAGTGGTCGACGATGCCGAGCGCGTGTCCCATCTCGTGGGCGGTGGTGCTGGCGACGTCTTCTGCCAGAAAGGCGGTGTCCTCGAAGCGGCTCCGGGTCAGGGAGACCCCCGCGCTCACGATGCGGCTCCCCGTGAATTTGAGCTCCGTCGACCCGATCGCACGATCGGGAAGCGGCTCCTGGGAGAGCGAGATCGAGATGGGCGATTCGGGCCTGTCGTAGTTGAGGCGGACGCCGCCGATCTTCCCATGGGTGGCATCCGACCAGAGCCCGATTCCGCGCTCGATTCCCTCGAGATAGGACTGCCGGTGCTCTCGGGGGAGGGACGACGTATCGACATAGACCTCCAGGGGGAAGCTTTCCCACCGCTTGAGCTTTGTCGAGCTCGCGAAGCTCGGGGCGATTCCGCAGTCCCCGAGGACAAGTGAGGGCGAAGCCTTCACGAAGTTTCCGGCGCAGCCGAAGAGGCCGATGGCGATGTGACAGACAAGACCCAGCAAGTAGCGGAAGCGGAAGCTGGCTGCGCTCACTCGAGACCCCCGGACGTCCCAAGACGGGGTGAACCCGGCTTGGGAAAGGGAAACCGGACCTGCCGAAGCTCACCGTCGAGCTCCGGGAATCCACTTTCGCGAAAATGTGTTGTGTATTCTCAGTGTACCATCCTTCCCAAAAAAGGGAAGGCCTCCAATCGACGAGCCTTGTGCTAGGCTTCGGGGCAATGGTTTCGAACGCGCGCATCCTCCTCGTGGCTTTCGGATTCGTCGCTCTTCATCTGAATTACTGGATGTGGGACGACGCCCGCATCGTCCTGGGGCTGCCCGCGAACCTCCTGTACCACGTGGTTCTCAGCCTCTTTCTCTCCCTGGTATTTTTCGTCCTCGTCAACCGGGCCTGGCCCCGGTATCTCGACCAGGACTGAAGAGCTCTCCTTCGCCGTGAGTCCCGTACTCGGAGTCGTTCTCCTCTACCTCGCCGTCGTCCTTGGGATCGGCTTCGCCGCGAAGAGGGTGCTTCGCGGCACGGCCGAGGACTACTTCCTCGCGAGCCGGAGCCTCGGCGCCACGGTGCTGCTGCTCTCGATCTTCGGGACCCACATGACGGCCTTCACCATTCTCGGAGCTTCTGGGGAAGCACACCGCGGGGGAATCGCGGTCTTCGCGCTCATGGCCTCGAGCTCCGCCCTCGTGGTTCCGCTGGTGTTCTTCTTCATCGGTACAAGGCTGTGGTGGCTGGGAAAGCGTCTCGGGTTCATCACCCAGGTGCAGTTCTTCCGCGAGCGCTACCAGTCGGACCTGGTGGGGCTCGCTCTGTTTTTCGTCCTTGTGTCGCTCCTCGTCCCCTACGTGCTCATTGGCGTGAAAGGGAGCGGCGACGTTCTTTGGGCCTTGACCGGAGGCCCCGCGGGAGGCATTCCCCCCTGGGTCGGGAGCGTCCTGATGTGCGGCGTCATTTTCATGTACGTCGTCCAGGGCGGCATGCGGAGCACCGCCTGGGCGAACGCGTTTCAGACACTCGTCTTCATGTCCGTCGGGGCGATCGCGTTTTTCGTGATCGTCCGGGAGTACGGGGGCCTCGAGACGGCGATGAGGACGCTCGAAGTGAGCCGCCCGGAGCTTCTTACGATCGAGAAGACCCCGCACCAGCTCGGGCGGATGGTCTCCTACCTTCTGATCCCTCTCTCCGCCGGGGTCTTCCCGCACCTTTTCGCCAACTGGCTCTCGGCGAAATCGGCGAAGACGTTTCGTCCCACGATCGTGCTCTACCCTGTGTGCCTCGTGCTCGTCTGGGTTCCGAGTGTCGTTCTGGGCATGCTCGGGAACATCGACTTCCCGCCCCCGCTCGAGGGTCCCATCCTCGTCCAGTTGATCCTCCGCCACTCGGGAGGGCTCCTCGCGGGCCTCCTCGCCGCCGGGGTTTTCGCCGTCATCATGGGGTCGCTCGACAACCAGGCCTTCGCCGCGGGGACACTCTTCACCCAGGACATCGTCCGGCACTACGGGTTCAAAGACGGCCTCTCCGAGCGGGGGCAGGTCCTGACCGGGCGCCTGTTCGTCGCGGTGCTTCTCGCGGTGGCTCTCTTCGTCTCGCTCGCGACCTCGCGCACGATCTTCGACCTCGGGGTCTGGTCTCTCAGCGGGTTCGCGGCCCTCTTTCCCGTCGTCGTCGCCTCCCTCTATTGGCGGCGGAGCACGGGAGCGGGAGTCCTCGCGTCGATCGCGACCGTCGCCGTACTCTGGGTCGGCTTTTTTCTCGATTCGCTCGGATCCCGCGGGGAGTACACCGTCGGCGAGACCGGCCTTCTACCGGTGGCGTTCTTGTTCGCGGGCGCCGTCTTTAGCCTCGTCTTGGTGTCGCTCGTGACCACCCCTCCGCCCGGCCGTGTCCTCGACCGGTTTTTCCCGGCGCGGTAGTATCACTCGCTGAACGTCATTTCTTCTTCTTCCGACGCCGGACGGCGCGCGTCCGGGGGGTGAAGCGGTACCGCGGCATCGAGAGCGTCCCGTTCTTCCCGAATCGGATCCCCTCGGATTCGAGCAGGCGTCTTTGGAGATCGTGCGGCTCGTGAAGGTGCCCCGTCGAGATCCCTCCCGCGGCATTCACCACGCGCTGCCAGGGGACGTCGCCGGGGCACTGGTTCATGGCCCAGCCGACCGCGCGGGCCGAGAGCGGACGGCGCAAGAGCTCCGCGATCTGCCCATAGCTCATCACCCGTCCGCGCGGTATCCGCCGGACGATCCGGTAGACCTCATCCCAGGCGCTCGCGCCCACGCTCAGCGCCGTCTCATGAACGGAAGCGGCGCCAACGCGAGGACGGCCCCGGTAAGGCTCAAGGTCGAGTAGCCGACTTCAGCCAGGAGGAGGCCCGAGACGACTGTGGCGATGGCGGCGCTTCCCCAGACGTAGGCATCCGTCGTTCCCTGGAGCCGCACCCGGTCTTCCCGCGTCGTGCTCTCCGTCAAAAGGGCGCTCGCGGCGACGAAGCCGAAGCTCCATCCGAGCCCGAGGAGAAGGAGGGCGCAGGAGAGAGACCAGGAGCCCGGGGCGGCAGCGGACGCGAGGATTCCCGCGGCGGAGAGGAAGAAGACCGCCGCTCCGATCATCGGCGCGCGGCCGAGGCGATCGGAAAGCCAGCCGGCGACGGGCGAGAACGCGTACATGCCGAAGGTGTGAGAGGCCATCACCACTCCGACGGTGTCGAGCCCGTGGCCGCCGTTTCGGATGTGGATCGGAGTCATGGTCATGACCAGCACCATCACCACCTGGCCGGTCACGAGCGCCACGAGCGCGAGTCGGGCGCGGGCGGGGGAGCTGGAACCGCCGTCCTCTCGTTCACCTCTCGCCGCGGTTTCTCCCTGACCCCCGGACGCGCTCGCGGGGAAAAGAGCGGCGAGCGCGATCCCGGCGGCGCCGAAGGCGAGCGCGGTCATGAAGAACGGACCCATCATTCCGGGGAAGCCCAACCGGTCGGCGCTCCGCCGAACGGGAGCGAGAAGGAGCGGGCCAGCGACGGAGCCGACCGTGGCCGCCCAAACGTTCCATCCGATGGCGGCCGATCGTCTCTCGGGGTCGAAGAGCGCGGCGGCGGCGTATCGAGACAGCCGGGCGGAGGCGTAGCCGGCGCCGATTCCGAAGAGGCCGAAAGCGAGGATGGGAAAGGACGACCGGTCCGCGGCGAAGGCGGCCGCGATCGCCGCCGCGGCCGCGAAGAGATAGCCAAGGACGAGACTCTTGCGCCGGCCGTGGCGCACGATGAGCCGCGAGAGCCAGGCCGCGCCGAAAGCGGTTCCCACGGTGCCGAAGGCCGAGGGGATGCCGCTCCATCGGGGACTTCCGAGAAGATCTTCCGAGACCAGCGGGAGGAACGTGACGAGGACGGTGTAGCCCATCGCCGAGAGCGCGACTCCCGCGAAAAGTGCGGTGGCGGCACGTCGTCGATGTGCGGGATCGGTCAAGGAGGACGGGAGAATAGCACACCGGGCCCGTCCCCAACGTCCCCAAGGCCCTTTCCCCTCCGGCCACGGCTATGCTAACCTCGTAGGAAGTTTCCACTCCCAGACCGAAATCACCCTTTCGAAGGCTTCCACGGGGAGAAGCCAAGGAGGAAAAGAGTATGTCCCTTCGATTCCGTCTGAAGGCGGCGATGGCGATCGCCGCGATCCTGATCCCGCTCCAGCTCCAAGCCCAGGGAAAAATCCGCATCGCCATCTGGGATTTTGAGAACCATGCCGAGCAGAGCTGGTGGTTCTGGGGCGACCTCGGCCCCGCCGCGCGCAATCACATCGATACCGCCTTCTCCGAGAACGAGGTGCTCTCGGACAAGTTCAGCGTCATCGAGCGGGAAAAGCTCGACATGGTGCTGAAGGAGCAGGGTCTCGGGGCCTCGGGTGCGCTCGACCAGCAGACCGCGGCACAGGTGGGGAAGGTCCTCGGTATCAAGTACATTATCACCGGCGGCATCGACAAGTTCGCCATCAACACCACCAAGGGCGGATACGGCGGCATCGGCGGCTCCTACACGAAAGCCGAAGCCACGATCAACTTGCGGCTCATCGATACCACCACCGCCGAGCGCGTGACCGCGGTCTCCGCGGACGGCGACGTCAAGAAGGGCGGAGGGTTTGCCAAGGGCGCGTCTCTCAGCCGTGAGGACGAGTGGGGCATCGCGAGCGAGGCCATCGAGAAGGCGTCCCTGAACGTGGTCGCGCTCTTCGCCGCGCACAAGAGCCTCGCGAAGCTCGGCGCGGGCGGAGCGATGGCCGGCGCCGAAGGGAAGATCATCAAGGTGGAAGGCGGCAAAGCCTGGGTGAACATGGGCCAGATGTCCGGGCTCAAGGCGGGGGACAAGTTCACGATCCTCTCCGTGGGCGAGGAGCTCAAGGATCCCGACACCGGCCAGGTGCTAGGCGTCGAGGAGTCCGTGATCGGAGAAGGTGTGGTGGTGGACGTTCAGGAACGCTTCTCCATCATGACCGCCACCGGCAAAGTGGCCGCGGGCAACAAAGTTCGGAAGAAATAACTACCGCTTCGTTTCCCAGTACTTCTCGATTCGCTCCGCGGCGGAGGCGGCAATGACATGCGCCTCCCCGCGGAGCTTGCCCTGTCCGAGCCGTGCGTCGAAGCTGAAGGTCCGGGGCGGAAGCGTCACCGAATCCCCGAAGCGGGGGACCTCGGCGTCGAGGGTCACCGAGTAGGTTCGGATCACGAACGTGGTCCCGAACTGCTGCTCGGTGCGCGCTTCGATCTCCTCGGCGGCGACGTTCACGAGGACGTCGGCTCCAGCCGGCCGGACGCTCCGCATGCCCTTCTTTTCGAGAGCTTGCTGAAGCGCCGTTCGGATCTCACCGCAGGCGTCTCTCACTCCATCGCATTCGACGCTCACCGTCGGCTTTTCTGGAACCGGCGCCTCGGCCACCGGCGCCGGTTGCGCCGGAACAGAAGACGTACGGGGAGCCGGCGGCGGTTGTGTCTGCGCGGCTCGAGGCTCTTCTTTGACAGGTCTGACAGCTACAGGGGCGACCTCTCGCTGCTGCGGCGCGGGCTCGCTCGACTTCACCGGCCCGGATGCGGGGAGCGTTACCGCGGGAGTCGACCCGGGCGGTTCGGTCGGTTCGGTCGCCTCGGTCTCCTCCGGCAGCGCCGGCGCGGTCTCCTCGGGCGGCGACGTCGGGATTTCCACGGCGCCGGCCGACGCGGTCACGACGGGAGTCTCCGTTTCCGGAGAGCCTCCACGGAGAAGGCGGACGAGCAGAAAGGCGCCCACGGCCATGGCCAGCAGGAGAACGCCGATGACAGCGATTCCCACGAACAAGCCGGAGCGCGAACTGCTTTGGGGTTTGGCCGGCTGAGGCGGCGGCGTTCTCACTTGCACCTCACGGGCGCGGACGGTTCCGCTTTCCATCTGTCGGGTGGGCTCGCTCGCCGGAAGCGGCGGAGGGAAAGGAACCGGCGCCCTGGCCGCCGCTCCTCCGGCCCCCGTCAAACCAGGGCTGCTCGCGACGGTGATCTGTTCGGTCGGAGGAACGGTCGCGACCGTGGGATCGAGGATGCGGTGGGACTCCGTCTCCATACGGGCCGCGAGGGCCTTCCCCAGATCGTCGGCGGTCTGGAATCGTTTTTCGGGGTCTTTCTCGAGGCAGCGCAGGACGAGAGTCTCGACCTCGTGTGGGATGCCCGCTCTCAGCGACGAGGGAGGCCGCGGAGCCTCCGTCAGATGCTTCACCAGGATCGAGGGTATGGACTTGTCGTCGAACGGCACTTTCCCGACGAGCATCTCGTAGAGGATGACTCCGAGGGCGTAGATGTCGCTTCTTTGATCGGCGGGCATGCCCTTCGCCTGCTCCGACGACATGTAGTGCGGAGTTCCGAGCACCATTCCCGTCTGGGTGAGAGCGGGACTGTCGGGCTCGAGGGTCTTCGCGATCCCGAAATCGAGGAGCTTGGGGCTCTCGTTTCCCTCGCTGTCCGAAAACACCATGATGTTCTGGGGCTTCAGATCGCGGTGGACCACCCCGTTTCGATGCGCGACCGAAAGGGCGCTCGCGACCCCGCGGCAGAAACGGAGGGCGCGCGCCGGCGCCCATGGCCCCTCGGTCACGATCAGGTCTTTCAAGCTCTGCCCCTCGACGATCTCCATGGCGATATAGAGCGTCCCGTCCTTTTCCTGGCCGAGGTCGTGGACGATAACGATGTTGGGGTGAGACAGCTTCGCCGCCGCGCGGGCCTCCCGAAAGAAACGCTCCACGATGTCGTGCGAGGTGACGAGCTCGGGCCGTATGAGCTTGACGGCGACGGGCTTGTTCAGAAGGATGTGGGTGCCTCGGTACACCGAGCCCATTCCCCCGCGCTTGAGGAATCCATCGATCCGGTACTTCCCGTCAAGGATACGGCCGATCGCCTGCTCCTCGGAGGGCACATTTTCTTTCAAGAGATTCCCATCAACCGGGCAGACTCTCTCGTTCGCGGCATACTCTCGCTGACAACTTGGACAGGTCCGCATCCAACCATGCTACGTGCCGGACGAGGTGGGATCAACCGCCCTCTGTGACGGGGAGCTTATCGCGTTCGAACTCGCCCGCCGTCGCCTGCATGCGGTAGTTGGGCGGCACGACCCCGAGCGCAGCTGCCATAACCGCCTCCAAACGACGGCACGGTACCTCAAGGTGGACGTCCATGATCTGAAGGTGGCTTGCATCGGAGTCGTGCCACGGGTCGCTGGCGCCGCAATGTACAATGTTGGAGTAGGAGATCCATCATGGCTCAGCTAACTTTCGAGGAACGATTAGAGGCCCTAGAGAAGGCGGTCGCCAAATTGACCGACCGGTCGCAGCCCCTCGAAAGCAAGGAATGGCGGAGCGTCGTTGGCCTGTTTGCCAACGACCCGTTAATGAAACAGATCCAAGAGGAAGGTCGGAAGATTCGCGAGGCGGAGCGGCGGGAAGCCGAGTCGTGATCGTTCTGGACACGGATCACATCAACGCGCTCCAATCCGGGGAATCCGCCACTTCGATACTGGTCGCGAACATGAACCGGTCGGCTGACGAAGATTTCGTGACCACCGCAATCACCATCGAGGAGCAGATGCGGGGCTGGCTAGCTCTGATACACCGACTAAGTAACGCCCATCGTCAAATACCCGCATACGAGCGATTGGTTGCATTGTTCAGCTTCTTCGCTCGTTGGAAGATCTTGCCGTTCGACGAGCGAGCTGCCGACCAGTTCACTAGACTGCGAGAAGCGAGCGTCCGACTCGGGACCATGGATTTGAAGATAGCTGCGATCGCTCTCGTGAATGACGCGCTGCTTCTCACCGCGAACATTCGCGACTTTGAACGAGTTCCACGACTGCGCATGGAGAACTGGCTAAACTGACTGCCAGCTGGTAAGTCATCCGTCGCCCCATTGAGTGGTCTGTCCATCGGTGCGATTTTAGGATGTGTTAGGAGCGCTTCAGCATGGCGACCAAGTTCTCCGATGTCATCCCGTTGACGGATTTGAAGACCAACCCCGGGCGGGTGTTGAACCAGGTTGCGGATACCGCGCGGCCGGCCCTCCTGACGAACCGAGGACGCGTGCGGTGTGGCCGTGGTTCAGTCTCTCAGTGAGTACGAGCGCGCGGCCGAAGAGCGGCGGTTCATGCGTGCCGTCATTCAGGGGCTTGCGGACCTCGAAGCGGGCAGGGAGATCGCTCGTTCCGAAGTGAAGAAACGGCTTCGAGTCCGCTGAGGAAAGCGTGGCCGTCAAAGGCACGCTCGCGGAGTCCGCATTTCTCGACCTCGAAGAGATTGTCTCTGACGTGTTATGTCTTGCAATTTAGCTAATACTAAATTAAAATACATAACTAAAAATGGATGCTCTTCGGCTCCGAGAGGTCTTTCACCTCACGTTCCTTCGGGAATTGGTCCGCGCCGTTCCCATCTCCACGTTCGTGCTCAAGGGAGGGAGTAATCTACGCTTCTTCTTCGGAAGCCCGCGATACTCCGAGGACATGGACTTGGACGCGATGGGAATGCCGGTAGATCTGCTGCGGGACAAGGTCATGGCCATCCTCGCCTCGAAGGGACTGACCGACACCCTCCGCACCTTCGGAATAGAGCGGGTCATTGCGCCGCGGCTTTCTTCCGCTAAGCAGACCGAAACGGTGCAGCGGTTCAAGGTTCATGTTCTGACGTTTGCGAGCGAGGATCTTTCGACCAATGTGGAGTTTTCCCGCCGCGGCTTCGACCAGGAGGTGCGATCGGAGCCCGTTCCCGCTCCATTTCTCGCCGCCTATCGACTGGCGCCTCTCGTCGTACCGCATTATGCCGCCGAGTCGGCGGCTTATCAGAAGGTGAAGGCCCTTCTCGGGAGGGCTCACACCGAACCGAGGGACATCTTCGATCTCTACATTCTGAGCTCCCGCTTGCCGGCTCGCTCTCTCGCCAATCGGTTCACCGGGGCGGAGCTGACGCTCGCTCGCGAACGGGTTTTTTCGGTCGATTACGATCAATACCGGGACTCGGTCGTTCTGTTCCTCGCCGCGGAAGATCAGAGCGCTTACGACTCGAAGGACAGGTGGGATGAAATCCGCCTTCGCGTCGAAGGGCTCTTCGAATCGGGACCCGTGGAGTGAGAGGCCGAGTGACGGTGGCGAAGGCCATCCAAGCCATCGGTCGTCCGGTGTTCACGACTCGCGAGATCGCGGTGATTCAGGGGACTTCGCTTTCCTCCACGAGCCAAACGTTGAGGCGAATGGAAGGGCAGGGTCTTCTCATGGGAGCATCGCGGGGGCTCTGGTGTGTTCCAGCCGATCCACGGTTCAGCCCTTTCGCGCTCGTCTCATTCCTTTCGGGAAGGCACCGCGCGTACGTTTCGTTCTTCTCCGCGCTTCATCTCCAGGGCTTGACCGGCCAGATTCCTCAGGTCATCTACGCCGCGACGACGGCCCATACGCGCGTGGCCGAGACGCGACTCGCGACGTACTCCCTTCACCGCATTCAGCCGGCGTTCTTCATCGGATTCGACTGGCACACGAGCGGTCAGTTCTTGATCGCGACTCCGGAGAAAGCCGTGGTCGACTGTCTCTATTTGTCGGGCCGCAAGGGGAAGCGCTTCGGGTTTCTTCCCGAGCTCGAGCTGCCGCGAAGCTTCAGCTTCCGGCGAGCGAAGAACTGGGCCCGGCGGATTGCGGAGCCCCGGCTCCGCGCCCATGTGCTGGGGAAATTGAAGGACGTCGAGTCGCGCTACCGAGCGGGATCCAGTTAACCCGAAGCCCGCAGAATTCGGTGAACGCCCTCGTCGAAGGCGTCCTCCGGAGTGAGGAGGCTCACGACGAGATAGGCTTCGACGTCGAAGCCGAAGAAGCTCCCCGGGTGGACGTAGACCGACTCGTCCTCCAGTAGCGAGAGCGCCCATTCCTCGGACGAGCGCACGGCTGGAAGACGGAGCGCCGCGTACCAGCCTCCCTCGGGAATCGGGAGGGTCACCATCGGCGCGGAGGAGACGGCCTTTCTCAGCGAGTCGAGGTTTCGCAGAGTCCGCCCCGAGATGAGACGGCGCGTTTGGGGAGCGAGCTTCAGTAGCGCAGGCGCTGCGATTTGTACCGGCGCCCCCACCGACAGGTAAGAATCCGCGATGTGCTCGAGGCGGAGTGCGGCTTCCTTTCGACTTTCCGGATCGCCCGACACAACAATCCATCCGAGCTTCATTTGCGGGAGGCCCGCGAGCTTCGAAAGGCCGCTGAGGACGAAGACCAGACCGCGTGTCGAGCCGACGAAGGTCTCGGCCGCCGCCGTCTTCGACAGCGGAAAATCGAGGAACACCTCGTCCACGATGAGAGGGAGGCCCCGATCGGCGGAGAGGCCGAGAAGACCCGCTCCGTCCTCGCGCGACACGTAGGATCCCGTCGGGTTGTTGGGATGGACGGCGACGATCGCGCGGCTCTTTTTCGAGACTGCCGACTCGAGCGCTCCGAAGTCCACGTGCCAGGCGCCGTCGAACCGCAGGGGGTAGGACACAGGCCTTACCTCGTCAAGCGCGGCGAGGAAGTCGAACAGGGGATAGCTCGGCCGGGGCACGAGGACCTCGTCTCCCGCGTCGCACAGGAGCTTGAAGAGGAACCCGTAGGCCTCGCTCGTGCTCGCCGTGAGGAAGATGCTTTCGAGGGGGACGTCGGCGCCGCGCTCGCGGTAATAGTCCGAGACGGCCTTCCGCGCGGCCACTCCGCCACGCGGATCGGGAACGTACTCGAGGACAGCTTCGTCGTCGAAGCTCCTCCGGATCTCGGCGGCGGGGTAGGGGAGGCCCGCTCGCGTCGGGTTCGACTCCGTCAGATCCAGAACCGGAGTGCCGGCGCGCCTCTTTTGGGCGAGGGCCTGCGCCAGGTCGTTCTCCTCCATCCCCCAGTGGATGCGTTTCGAGAAAATCGGCTTCATCGGCGTCTTGACGCGATTCACGCGTGAATACCATAATGTGCGCGGGATTCCCACATGGCACAAGGCACCGTGAAGTGGTTCGATGAGAGTGAAGGGTTCGGGTTCATCCAGAGGGACGACGGTCCCGACGTCTACGTGGATGGGGCCGCGCTGGTGGGCGCCGGGGTGAGCACCTTGGTAGAGGGGCAGGGGGTTAACTTCGACGTCACGTCTGGGCCTCGCGGGCCGCACGCGAAAAACGTGCGTCTCCTCTGATCCTGAGCCTCCGAAACCTCAACCGACCTCGCTTCGTTAGGAAAAAACTCCGATTGGGGATAAAATATAAACATGAAGACATCGGTTTCTCAGCGAGTCCACCACGATAAGTATGGTCTCGGCGTGGTTTCCGCGACCGACTCCGAGTACACCGTCATCGAGTTCGACGAGCATGGAAAAAAGAAATTCGTGACCCGGCTCGTATCTCTGCAGGTGAGCGAGGAACCCCCGCCGCGCAAACGCCGTTCGAGGGCCAAAGCAAAGCCAGTCTAGCGCTGGCGACCCCCCCCGTTGCGCTCCAGCTCGGTAATGATATAGGAGCCGCTCTTCTCGTCCTTCGCGATCTTGAAGAGGCCCATGGCGGCTCCGTCCTCGATGAGCTCGCTGAAGCTCGAGTAGCCGTAGGCCCCCTCGTTGAACGAGGGCTGCTTGCGCTTGATGGTCTGCTTGATCATCGAGCTCCAGAGCACTTCCTTGTCCTCGCGCCTCAAAGCTTCTATGGCATCGAGCACCATCTCGAAGGCCTTGGTCTTCTTCTTGGGCAGGTTCGAGAGCCGGGTCGAGGCCTTGGATGAGGCCGGCTGTTTGACGAGATCGTCGTAGAAAATGAACTCGTCGCAGTTCGAGGACAGGAGCTCGGAAGTGGACGAGCGCGTTCCGACGCCGATGACCGTTTTGTTGTTCTCCTTCAGCTTCGAGACCAGGGGAGCGAAGTCGCTGTCGCCCGAAGCGAGGACGAAATGGTTGATGTGCTCTTTGGAGTTGCACAGGTCCATCGCGTCCACGACCATCTTGATGTCGGCGCTGTTCTTGCCGCTGTAGCGCCGCTGGGGGATATCGATGAGCTCGATCCCCGCTTCGTGCAGCGCCTGCTTGTACTTCTTGTAGGCCGTCCAATCGGCGTAGGCCTTCTTGACGACGATCTTTCCTTTTTCCACGAGACGTTCGAGGACCCTCTGGATCTCGAAGTCCTCGAGCTTCGACTGGTTGGCCCCGAGGGCGATGTTCTCGAGATCGATGAAGAGCGCGAGCCTGGGCTCATCGGGCATGGACGCTACTCTATCACTTTTGGCACTTGCGGGCAGCAGTCGCGCGCGCACTCCCGGGGAGGCGAAAGAAGGCTCTCCTCGACGAGCTCTCGCACCATACCTACGAATCGAGGGTGGCTCGAGACGGTCTTCACCCGAAAGAGCTCGATCCCGAGCTCCTGCCCAACATGCTTCGCCTCGAAATCCAGATCGTAGACCACCTCGAGGTGCTCGGAAACGAAACCGATGGGCGCGATTACCACGTCCCGGACTCCGTCCCGAGCGAGAGCTCTCATGACCTCGACAATGTCCGGTTCGAGCCAGGGCTGTGACGGCGGCCCGCTCCGGCTCTGGTAGACGAGGCGCTTCGGGTTCGGAAGCCCGCTCGCGACGAGGGTGCGAACCTGGTCGAGCTGGCGCGCGTAGTCGCATCCCTTCGCCATGGAGAGAGGGATGCTGTGGGCGGTAAAGAGCAGGTGCGCGGAGGCGCGCCTCTCGGGAGGAATCTCGCTCAGCGTCTCCGCCAGGCGGGCGCGGTTCGCCTCGATGAACCCGGGGTGGTCGAAGAACGGGCGAATCTTGTCAACCGTGGGGGCATTCACGCCGGCGGCCGCCCGGGCGCGCTCGATGTCCTCGAGATACTGAAGGCAGCTCGAGTACGAGCTGTATGCCGAAGTCACGAAGGCGAGCGCGCGCCGCACTCCGGCAGCGGCCATCCGCTTCACGGTGTCTTCCAGAAGCGGATGCCAGTTCCGATTGCCCCAGTACAGAGGGAGTGTAATGCCCGCGCCCGCGAACTCCCCTTCGAGGGCTTCCAGCAAGCGGCGGTTCTCTCCGTTCAGCGGGCTGACCCCGTCGAAGAGGTAGTAGTGCTCGGCCACGCGGAGAAGCCTCTCGTCGGGCACGTTTCTGCCGCGCACTACGTTTCGAAGAAACGGCAGGACGTCGTCTCTTCCCTCGGGCCCGCCGAAGGAGACGAGGAGAAGCGCATCGTACACCACGGAAGGATAGCTCAACCCAGGGTCAGGAACACTCCGGCGACCATGACGGCGACCGAGATCCACTCGCGCAGTCCCACCTTCTCATGGAACACCGCACGGCCCAGCAGCACCGCCACGAACGATTCGACCGCTCTCTTGAAAGCCTCGACCAGCGAAACGAGGACGACGCGGATCGCGAGGAGCTGGAAGGCCAGCGCCACGGTGACCCAAACCATCGTCATGAGCGGAAGCCTTGCCTCGCCCCACGCCGAGCGGAGGGACCTTCGAGACCCTGGAGGGCGAGAAGGCCGCCCAGAAAAGGGACGGCGCCCAGGGACATGAAGAACACGAGAGCGAGAGCGTCGATCCTTCCCGCGAGAAGCTTTCGAATGAGATCCAGCCCCGCGAACGCCAGCGCGGACCAGATCATGTAGAGCACTATTGCCTAAATCTCGAACTCCTCGAGGTGCCTCCGAATGCTCTCCAGGAATTGAAACCCCGTCGCGCCGTCGATGATGCGGTGGTCGAAGGTGAGGGCGAGGACCATGATGGGCCGGATGGCGATGGCGTCGTCCACCACCACCGGTTTTTTCGCCACCGCGCCCAGGCCCAGGATCGCCACCTGCGGCTGAGCGATCATCGGGGTTCCCGTCAGGCCGCCGAACATGCCGGGGTTGGTGATGGTGAAGGTCGCGCCTCGAACGTCCGCGGGTGTAAGCCGCCGGCTGCGCGCGGCGTCCGCGAGCCGGTGGATCGCGCGTGCGAGCCCGACGAAGTTCATTTCGTCGGCGTTCGCGACCACGGGCACGATCAACCCTTCTTCGAGCGCCACGGCGACTCCGAGGTGGATACGTTTTTTCAGCGCGATCTGATCCCCTACCACGGAAGCGTTGAAGATCGGAAACTCCTTCAGAGCCTTCACCGTGGTTTCGGCGACGAAGGGAAGAAACGTAAGCGGAACTCCCTCGGTCTCCTCGAAACGGGCGCGGTTCTCGTCCCGGTAGCGGACGATGCGGTGCATGTCGCACTCGGTGAACGACGTCACCTGGGCCGAAATCTGCTGGCTCCAGATCATGTGCTCGGCGATCTGTTTCCGCATGGGGCTCATGGAGACGAGCTTGTCGCCGGGCTCAGGCTGGTAGAGATAGTGGCTCGGAGGTCCCTCGGGAGCTCGTTTCTGGAGGGCGGGTGACTCGCGCCGCACGGGACGCTCCCGCAGATACCGCTCGACGTCTCGCCGGCTGATGCGGCCGCCCGCACCCGAGCCCGGGATCTCGAGAAGCTCCTGGATGTCGAGCCCGGATTCGGCGGCGAGCGACAGCACCGCGGGCGAGAGTTGCCCGCGTTTCTCGCCCGAGGTCGAGACTGCGGGCGCAGGCGCTGCGGGCTGCTGTGCTCCCCCCCGGCGCTGAAAGATGATCGGCTCGTGAGACGAGCGAAAGTGGCCGCCTCCGGAAGCCGGAGCCGGCGGTGGCGGGCTCGCCGTGGTCGCCGCCGCGGCCCCATCGCCAATCTCCGCCACCATGGTTCCGACGCCGACAGTCACACCCTCGTTCACCAGGATCCTCTCCAGGATCCCCGAGGCCGGCGCCGGTACTTCGGTGTCCACCTTGTCGGTCGTGATCTCGAACAGAGGCTCGTCACGCTCGATTCTCTCGCCCGGCTTCTTGAGCCACTTGGTGATGGTGCCTTCGGAAAGGCTTTCGCCCATCTGGGGCATCACGACGGGGGTAGGCATTAATTTCAGTACTCCAAGAGCCAGCGGGCGCCCGCCTCGATCTTCGCGGCCGAGGGGAGGACGGCGTCCTCGAGCGTCGGGCTGAACGGAATGGGAACGTCGAGAGATCCGATGCGCTTCACCGGCGCGTCCAGGGACTCCCAGGCTTCTTCTGCGATGATCGACGCCACCTCACCGCCGAAGCCCGAAGTGAGGTGGGCTTCGTGCACCACTAGCGCTCGCCCCGTCTTCCGTACGCTCGCGAGAAAACACTCCTTGTCGAGCGGCGTCAGCGTCCGCAGGTCGACGATCTCTACTTCGGCGCCTTCCTTCGCGAGGCGCTCCGCGGCTTCGAGGCTCGCGTGAACCATCGCGCCGTAGGTCACGATGGAGAGGTCTCTCCCTTCGCGCTTCACGTCGGCGACTCCGATCGGCACCTCGTAGTCTTCCTCGGGGACGTCCTCTCGGATTCGCCTATACAAATGCTTGTGCTCGAAGTAGAGCACCGGGTTGTTGTCCCGGATCGCGGCCTTCAGAAGACCCTTGGCGTCGTAGGGGGTCGATGGCTGAACCACTTTGAGTCCTGGGACGTGGGTGAACCAGGCTTCGGGATTCTGCGAATGAAAGGGTCCGCCCCGAAAGCCGCCTCCCGAGGGCCCGCGGAAGACCACCGGGACGGGGATGCCCCAGCGGTAATAGCACTTGGCGGCGAAGTTGACGATCTGGTCGAAGGCGCAGGAGAAGAAGTCGGCGAACTGGAACTCGACGACCGGCCGAAATCCCATGATCGCGGCGCCGCACGCCGCCCCGGTGAAGCCGGACTCCGCGATCGGGGTGTCGATGACCCTTTCCTCACCGAACTCCTCGAGAAACCCCTTGGTGATCTTGAAGGCGCCCCCGAAAACACCGATATCCTCTCCCATGAGAAAGACCGTCGGGTCCCGGCGCATCTCCTCGCGAAGGGCCTGACTGATGGCTTCGAGATACGTGACGACGGCCATGAACGCGGAAGTATATCAAACCGTCCGATGTCGTCCCCCCTTGACCTTGACACCCACAAAGCCGGTACTTATCCTGAGTACAACCCTTAGAAAACTCGGAGGCGTCTCATGTCGAGCTGGCTTTCCGGCCCGAATCTCGATGATCTGATCGCCCAGAAGAGCTACGACAAAGCCGTCGAGATTCTCGATGTGCGGCTGGAAAAGGACTCCAAGAACGTCCGTCTGCGGCTTCAGCTCGGAGACGTTCTCGCTCTCAGCGGGAAAAAGGATCGCGCGGTCAAAGTGCTCCTCGAGCTGGTCGATCAGCTCGCCGCCGACGGATTCGTGCCCAAGGCCATCGCCGTACTGAAGAAAGTGCAGAGGCTTCAGCCTCGGAACCCGGGCGTCGAGGAGCGGCTCGCGGATCTCTGTCAGAGCGCGGATGGAGAGACCATCGCCCGGCGAAGCGGAATAATGAAGGCCCCCGCGGCCGCGCCCAAGTCCAGCCGCGCCGTTCCAGCGCCGGCTAAAGCCCCGCTTCTGCCGCTCTTCAGCGACTTCGCCCGCGACGAGCTCCTGGAAGTGATCCGCGGGCTGAGGTTCCTGAGCTTCGAACCGGGCGCCATACTCATGACCGAGGGCGAGCGCGGAGACAGCCTTCTGATTTTGACCTCGGGCTCGGTGCGGGCGTTCGTCAAGAACGACGAGGGGCGCAACAACGAGGTCCGGACGATGGAGGAAGGGGAATTCTTCGGCGAGATATCGCTCCTCACGGGGAAGCCTCGCACCGCCACCGTAACCGCGGCCGCTCCCGTCGAGCTCCTGGAGCTCGATCGGTCGACTCTCGACGACATCTCTTCGCGTCATCCCCGCGTCCGCGCCGTCGTCGAGGAGTTCGCCCACAAGCGCGCGGGAAGCGAGAGAGAGCGGCTCGCCCGCGTTACTGGCTAGGTTCGCGCGCGCCCGGAGCTGAATCGGCCGGTTCTAGGATTCCAGACGAGACGCGTCCCCTCCTCGGCGATGGCGTAGTTGGAGAGCCCCTTGCCGTGTCGCCGGTGGGCGCGCCGGATGTCTCGGTCGTCGTTCGTCGGCCCGTGATGGGCGGCGAGAACCAGAGTCTTCGGATGACGCCTCGCGAGAGATGCCGCGTGCTCTTGAGAGCCGTGGCCATAGGCGTGTTGGTTCCGATCGGCAAAATGGGCGTCGATGAGGGCGAGGTGCGCGCCTTCGAGCATGCGCTCCTCGTCTTCCGCCGTTTTCGGGCTCGGCTCGTGATCGCACAGATAGGCGACCACGAATCCCTGGGGCGAGCGCAGACGATAACCGAGGGTGTCGAGCCGGTTCTTGCGCTTTCCTCCTCCACTGTAGTGGTTCAGCGCGAAGGTCTGGACCTTCCATCCGTGAATGCGGCGGGTTTCGCCGACCTCGAGCGTCGAGAAAGAAAGCCGTCGCAGCGTGCGTGCCGCCAGGATCTCGAGCGGCACGTACGCGGGGTGACCGTAGCCCCGGCGCACCGTCTCGATCGCCTCCTCGGCGCCGAAAACTCGGAGCTTCAGCCCGTTTCCGTTCGTCCAGAACCATTCCGCGTCCTTCAATCCCTCCCAGTGATCCATGTGGGAGTGGCTCAGGAGAAGATGGACGCGCTCGACGCCGCGGAAGCGGGCCTCGACCGAAACGCTTTTGCTCAGGACCCCGAGACCTCGTCCTCCGTCCAATACGAAGAGGTCCGCGCCCGAGCGGACTGAATAGCAGGAGGTGTAGTTGGCGATCGACGAGAGCGGCGGACAGAGGCTCCTCGAGCCCCGCGCTCCCCAGATCTCGAACTGCACCGCGGGGGGCCGCCCGGAAGCGGCATTCGATCTCATTTCTTGTCCCCGGTCGCAATCGCCGTCATCCGCCGCAGGCGCCGGCAAAGCACCTGCATGATCCCGCTCACCACGCCCACGTTATCGGTCATCAACTCGAACAATGTATCCCGATCGAGACGGAAGAGGCGAGTTTCCTCGGCGGACTCGACCGAGGCCGACCGCGGCTCGGGATCGAGGAGGGCGAGCTCGCCGAAGATCTCCTGCTCGCCGAGGAAGTTGATGGTCTTGGCGCCGTCGAAGACCCGGACTCGCCCCGAGACCACGATGTACATGCTTTTTCCCGGATCACCCTTTTTGAACACGAGCTCGCCCGGCCGCAGGTCCATCTCCTCGAGGACGGAGGCGACGTCCGCGAGCGTGTCCTCGGAGGTGACGGAAAACATGGAGACCCCTTTGAGCAAGAGGACTTTTTCTATGGTGAGCATTCGGTGACTCCCATCGGAGCTTAGGGTGGAATCGTTTCGGTTCGAAGCCCATCGCGCGGTCTCGGCGACGAGCGGGCTCGGGTCGCCGGTCAGAAGCGCGAGCTCCGAGGAGAACCCGCTCAACTCGAGCCTGGTGGCGCCGTAGATGGCGCAGGCCCGCGTCCAGTTTCGAACGTTGCCGTCGGTAGATCGCAGGATCTCGGCGAGCGATTCGGCCGCCTCGCGCCGGGTCTGGGGAAATCGGCGGCCGAGCCTCGTGAGGCAATCCTCGGGGCTCGAATGATCGAGGAGCGGGAGCGCGAGCTCCTTGAGCTCCTGGGACAGAGTCACCTCGAGGATCTCGGCGGCGTAGGCGCGCTTCTCTCGTGAGGCGCTATCGAGGTTGTCGCGCGCGCTCACGACCGTCTTGCGATCGTAAACGAACGAGAGCAGGAGGAACACCCTCGCGCGGCTTTGATCGATCTCCTCCCGCAGCGACTCCGACAGAGCCTTCAGAGAAGAATCTCCCTCGACGTCGCGCAGGATCCCGAGCTTCCAGGCGGATTCCCGCACCTCGGCCTCGACGCTTCGCACCAGGCTCGCGGAGTCTCCCTCGTTCACGCGGTACTGAAGCGACGCGAGCGACTCCAGTGCCACCTGGCGGAGGTGACCGGCGCCAGATTCATACGCCTGCCACAGCGCCTCGCGGTGGGAAAACGACGGCAGTCGCCGCGTGAGCTGGGCGATCCTCGTTCGAAGCGCGGCCGGCGTCGCGGGATCGAGAAGGGCGTGGGCGAGGGAGAGGCTTGCCTTCTCACCCGCCTCGATGAGCGCCCGCGCGGCGTCGCCGCGGTACCTCGGCTCTCCCAGATGGTCGATGATCCGGGGAATGAAGCGCTCGTCCATCCGGCGCCCGGCGGCGCGCAGGGCGGCCCGGCGCACCTCGGGATCGTCGTCGCGGAGAAGTCGGTCGAAGAGCTCCGGTCCCGAAAGCCCCGTCTCTCCCAGCACGCGCGCGGCCAGGACTCGATCGAGGGCGGCCTCGGACCGGCAAAGTTCGAGAACTCGCATCCGCGCGCGCCCGCTGGCGCTCTCCTGCGGGCCATGGAGGAGTCCGATGAGGGCGCCCCGTTCGACCTCGCGGTCGGGATGGCCGATATAGGAGGGAACTTCCCCTCGAGGATCGCCAAGGGCGGCGAGGGCGCGCAGAGCCACCGCCTGAACTCGAGCCGAAGTCTCCCGGGACGCCACGCGGGAGATCGCGAAGGTGATCCCTGGCGGCCTTCGCTTTTCGATGGTAAGCAGCACGTAGAACCGCACGTCGGGCGAGGGGTGCGAGAGAAGCTCCTCGAAGTGCAGCGGAAGCGAAGGGTGGTCGATCCGCTGCAGCAAGTCGAGGGCGAAGATGACCTCGTCCGCGCGCTCGCTCGAGAGCTTCGCGCGCACCATAGTGACGCTCTCGTCGTCTTCCAGGGAGAATGCGGTTCGGTCGAGAGTGCGCTTCTCGAGGGCCTTCACCAGGGCCTTGCCGTACTCGCGGTAAGCGAAGAACGAGGCCACCGTCCAGCCGGCGAAGTTCAGAAGCATGAGCCAGGCGAAGGGAGTCGTGGTTTCGAGCGACTGGCGGCTGAAGAGGATCATGAGTGCCGCGGCGAGAGCGATGGCGATGGGGGTCACGATGACCTCGACACCGATCTGGGCCGCGAGCCGCTCGCGCCGAGGCAGAGGCTGGTAGAGCACTTTGAACGAGGGGTTGTCGACCGGGTGCTTGAGCGTTTTGTAGAGGCCCTGGTTTCCGATCGCGAGCCAGAAGATCGCCGCCGGGAACGGAACCGCGGCAACGGCGAGGATGGCGAGGGTACAGAGGAAGTGGGCCGCGGGCAGCACGATGAGGCCCACCAGGATTCCGAAGCGGTTCAGAAGGCGCCCCGACACCAGGACGCGGATACCGAGGTTCACGACCTGGGTGACTCCGGAGAACACGCCGAAGAAGCTCGCGAGGGTCTCGACCTCGTGCCACCGAGTCTGCATCTCGGAGAGGAAGGCGAAGTCGACGAAATACTTTCCGAGGACGGCGAAAAACGAGAGGATGAAGATCGCTTTGAGGTACGGGCTAGGCCAGAGCGAGCGCAGGGTCCTGCGGTCGCGGCGTTTTGTTCCCGTCTCGGCCTCGGCATCTTCACCTCCTCGACTCCCGATTTCAGGGAAGCGTTTGAGGATGAGGACCAGGAGCGCGAGACACGCCCCGAGGCCGGATGCGGAGAGCCACAGGAGGTTAAGGACGCCGAGGACGCTCACCAGGAGCGGTACCGAGAAGGAGCCGACGACTCGCGCAGCGACCTCCCCCGATCCCACGAGACTGAAGAGCCTCTTCGACTGACGCACGTCATAAAGCCTTGCCGCGACCGCCCAGTACTCCAGATCGGTGAGCATGGAGAGAAGACGGTAACCGATCATCATCGCGAAGATGAGCCACCCGGCCTCCCCGAACGAAAGCCCCACTCGGAGAATGCAGGTCATTCCCAGCATCAGGACCAGGGTTCCCGTCATGAGCGGAGCGAAAGCGACTCGTTCCTTCGCCCGGGTATAGCCCAGGCCGGCGACGATGCTTATCATCGCGGCGAAGAGGTAGACGAAGGGAAGAAACGCGGCATCGTAGTGGGCGAGGAACAAAGCGCTCGCCGCGGTCTCGAAGAACACCGTCGCCGTTCCGGTGAAAAACGAGTGGAGCAGCATGAGGGACGTGGACCGGCCCTCACCGGGACGGATGTCGAACCAGGCTTTTGTGCGCTCTCTGAGGTTCACGAACTTTAGGCGCTAACTCCCGGGCCGGTAGCCTGCTGGATCAGGTCCCTCATCTCGCGGATCAACGCGTCCGGGCTCTGCCCTTTCTTGACCAGCACTGCGGAGGTGAATCCCTCGAGGCGGCTTCGATCCTCGCTCGAAATGTCCTTTGCCGTGAGGACCACCACAGGGATCTTGCTCCACTCGTCGTGGCGGCGAAGCTCGTCGACGAATCCGAATCCATCGAGCTCCGGCATCATCAGATCCAGGAGGATGAGGCTCGGCGGGCTCTCCGCCAGACGAGCGAGGGCCTCGATGCCGTTCGCCGCCTCGAGCACCTTCAGACCTTCCTGAGAGAGGGCGCGGCGGATGATCTCGCGGACACTCGGGTCGTCTTCGACTACCAGCACCGGCCGGGTCGAGGCGTTGTTCCTGAACTTCTTGAGGACCGCAACCAGGTGGTCGCGGTCGACGGGCTTCGTCATGTACTCCGCCGCCCCAAGGGCGTATCCCGTCGTCTTCTCGTCGATGTTGGTCATCATGATGACGGCGATCTGGCGGAGCTCCGGGTCCGACTTGAGCGTCTTCAGCACTTCCCAGCCGTCCATCCCCGGCATCTGGACGTCGAGGGTGATGACGTCCGGCCGGTGCTTGCGCGCGAGCTCGAGGCCCTCCTCGCCGCTCGCGGCGGTCATGACCGAGACCCCCTCCTTGGTGAGGGAGCGCTTCACCACGTCGCGCACCGAGGGGTCATCGTCGATGACCAGAACCGAGCTGCCCTCGACGATCGCTCCCGCCTCTTCCTCCACTTGGAGAGTCACTTTCTTGGGGTCGACGACGTCCACCGGGATGTGAACGAGAAACGTGCTTCCTTTGCCCGGCTCGCTTTCGACGACGATGTCGCCGCCCATCATCTGGCAGAACTTCCGGCTGATGGCGAGCCCGAGGCCGGTGCCTCCGTACTTGCGAGTGGTGGAGGCGTCGGCCTGGGAGAACGCCTGGAACAGCTTCGACAGCTGGACCTCGTTCATGCCGATTCCGCTGTCCTTCACGGAGAACGTGAGCATCTCCTTGTCGGGCCGCTTCTCCCGGGTGACGGAGAAGGTGACCGTCCCCCCTTTGGTGAACTTGCTCGCGTTCGAGAGGAGGTTCAGGAGAACTTGCCGAAGCTTGGTGACGTCGGTGTTCGAGAATTGAACCTCGGGAGGGCAGACCACATCGAGACGGTTACCGTTCTTCTGCACCAGCGGCGCCACCGTCGAGACGACGTCGTCCACGAGCTGCCGCACTTCGACGGGCTCGATGTAGAGGTCCATCCTTCCCGCTTCGATCTTCGAGAGGTCGAGGACGTCGTTGATGAGCCCGAGGAGGTGCGTTCCCGCGCTGTGGATCTTGTTCAGATCGGGCACGAAGTCGTCTTGACCCAGTTCCGCGGCTTCCTCCCGAAGCATTTCGCTGTAGCCGAGGATGGCGTTCAAGGGCGTGCGGAGCTCGTGGCTCATGTTGGCCAGAAACGAGCTCTTCGCCGAGTTCGCCTGCTCCGCCGCTTCCTTCGCGACCCGAAGCTCCTCCTCGGCCTTCTTCCTCGGAGTGATGTCGTGGGCCACGCAGACGATCCCCTGGACCCGTTTGGTGGCATCGGTCAAAACCGAGCCCGAGATCAGGACCGGGACCTCGCTTCCGCCGCTCGCGACGATCGTGGTCTCCAGGTTACGGATGGAGGATTCGGTGGTTCCGAGGCGGAGGATGGAGGGAAGCTTCGCCGAGCTGCCGGTGGGCTTGACGAGCTTGCCTTCGTTTCCCAGGAAATCGAGGAAGCTTTGGCCCAGAAGCCCTTCCTCGGTTTGACCCAGCAGGGAAAGGGCGGCCTCGTTCGCCGTTCGAATCTTCCAATTCGAGTCGGTGACGATGAGCGCGTCCTCCATCGACTTGATGATGTTGTCGACGTAGGACTTGGAGACCGTCGTTTCTTTCAAGCTCCGGGTCATCGTGCGGAAAGAGTCCGTGAGGTCAGAAACCTCGTCGTTGCTCTGGAAGGGAATCTTGATCTCGGCGTCGAACTGGCCTGCCGCCACTTCCCGGGTCACGCGCGACAGGGCCACGATCGGGTCGGTGATGCGGCGTCCGATGCCGATGAGAATCATGAGCAACACCAGAAACGAGATCGACCCGATGGCGATGGCTCTCTGGGATCGAACGCGCACCTCCTCGACCGTCCGCGAGAGCGTCGCCGTGAGCTCGCTCCGGCCCCGCTCCACCAGGGCGTTCAGATTCGACTCCAGCTGATTCTTGTAGCGGGCGACCTCCTGGAACAGGCCCGCCACCTCCTCGTCGTTGAGCTGGCTCAACGCTTCGGTGGGCTCGCTTTCCTCCTCGGGAAGGAGAAGCTGCTCTATGAGCTGCGATGCCCGCTCATAGTAGTCGTCGAACAGCGTCCGGATGAGCGCCACCTCTCCCCGCGAGCCTTCGGGAAGCACCTTCTCCAGGTTCGTGAGGTCGAGGAGGAACAGATCGCGCTCCTCCTCGACGCGGTCGAGAAAGCTCTGCTCCCCCATGACCACCGTGTCCTCGACGAGGCGGCTGAGAGTGCGGAATCGGGCCTGGGTGGCGGTGACCTGAGTGAACTGGGGAAAGGAATGCTCGCGGACCTGGCTGAGCTCGTACTCCACTTGTCCCGCGGCGCGGAAATTGATGAGGATGATGGTGCTGATGGTGAGGACGAAGCTCGCCATCAGAAGCCCGAATTTCCACTTCAGCGGCAGACGCATGACTTTCGTCCGTCAGGGTTGGAGCTCGATGAATTTCACCCGATCGTCGGAGTAGCTCCCGTCCACGATGCCGATGGCACCGGGGTTCGAGGCTACGAAGTCCGCGACCCCTTTCGACGATGTGAAGGTCTTCGGGGCCGTGCCCTGTCCCGAGAACAGGTGCCTTTTCCAGTACGCGCGAAACTGGCGCACCGTCTTTTTCAGGTTCTCTTCCAGGAAAGACTCGGTGACCGGGGATTTCTCGTCCAGGAGCGAAGGCTGGATGCGGGCCCCCGAGTCCCAGAACGTTTTCTTCCCCAGGTAGATTCGGGCGACCTCCGCCTGGCTGATGGCGGACACGTCGATTTCGGTGCTCACGATGACCTTGGTCTGGCCCTGGGCCTCCGCCGCCGACGCCAGAGCCGCCAATGAAAGCCCGACGATCGGAAGGACTCTTCTCATCGTCAGAACCCCAGGACCACGGCGGCCTTGATCTCGTTGTAGCCCGCTCCCGGGAACTCGGCGAGCGAGCTTGAGGAGGCGCCTTTGTAGTAGTTGTTCTCGATTTTGATCATGAACCCGCCGGAGACTTCGTAGTTCAGCCCGGCGATCACGTCGTAGCCGTGATCGTCGGCCACGTCGGTCGACGGGTCCACCCGCTCCAGTCTGAAGTAGGGAGTGAGGCCGTTCTCGAACTCGTACGACGGCTGCAGGTACCAGCCCATCTGGAGGATCTCGCCGCCGTCCTCGGGCTCGAGCCAGCCGAAATCGAGCTCTGCCCAGAGCTTCCATGCGCGCGCTTGATAGCGAAGCTCGACACCGCTGCTGGTGAGCGAGCTGACGCCGTCGGAGTCCTGTTTGTCGCGATAGAAGGAGGCCCCAACCTCGAGCGACTCCGAAGGCTCGAAGCGAAAGCGTCCGGTCACGGCTTTGGCCGTGTTGTTGTCTTCTTCGAACGGATTGGTCTCGCTCTGATCGCCGTTCGAGAGGAAGACGTCATAGCTGAATCCTCGATCGGCGATGAGGCCGTCGCCGTGCACGGCGATGCCCGCGCCCCAGCGCGGGTAGAACCGGAAGGCGTCGTCGACGATGCGCTCGGTCTTGTTAGTGCTCGCGGGCTCCTTCACGCTGAGAAACGCCGGCTTCGCCGTATGGATCTCGTTGTAGATCCCGAAGGGGATGAACATTTTCCCCACCCTGACCTTCATCAGGTCACTGAACGCGTACTCGACGAACGCGTATTCGATCGCGACGTTGCCGAAATCCTCCTCGGTGGCGGTCCCATGCTCCCAGGTGAGATCGCTCGATACCCGGATCTTGTCGGTCACCTGGAAATTGAGAACGAGGTCGAAGAGGTCGGCGTCGAAGGAGCCGTTCGGGTCGCCCTCGCCTTCCTCGTCGAGCTGCTTTTCGAACTCGAAGCCCGAGTAGCCGTTGATGGTGAGCTTGCTTTCGTACTGCGCTCGAAGGGGGTGGGCCGAAGCCATGACGGTGGCGACGAGAATGGCCACGAGCGTCCATCTCATGTGCTTTCCTCCGCGTCCGGGCGCACCTTCCCGAGGCATTTCTCGAGAATCGGCGGTCCGGAAGCTGTGGGTTTCCGAATCGGAAGTCGGTTGTGAAATTTCTATCAGTGTAACATACCGACTTGGGTTTGGAAGGCCGAGTCAGCCTCGAAGGCGATTGAGTCCGAAGACAAAGGGCGTTACAATAAAAACAGTCTCAATCACAATCGAGTTCGAGCTGCCTCGCTCCGAGGCGTCCGATTCGCTAGTTGCGCCAGTTTGGAGACGATGCGAACGGGGCGAGGGGAAAGCCCATGCCGAGAATACTCCTGGTCGAGGACAACGAAATGAATCGCGACATGCTGTCGCGGCGGCTGAGCCGCAAAGGCTTCGAAGTCGTCATCGCTGTCGACGGACAGCAGGGGGTCGAGAAGGCCATGAGCGAGAGCCCCGATCTAGTTCTCATGGACATGAGCCTTCCGGTTCTCGACGGCTGGGAGGCGACCCGGAGGCTCAAGGCGGCGAGCGCGACCAGGCACATTCCCATCATCGCCCTGACGGCGCACGCGATGTCGGGCGACCGCGAGAAGACTCTGCAAGCGGGCTGCGACGACTACGACACCAAGCCTATTGAGCTCCCCCGTCTCATCTCCAAGATCGAAGCGTTGCTGGCGAAGAAAGT
>CAZKNR010000420.1:0-2629 GCA_964553925.1 uncultured Acidobacteriota bacterium | reverse complement strand
TAGAACGCGGGCTCGGGGTCGTTTCTGAGGGAGGCGTTCTTGACGTCGGCCACGATCCCGACGACTTCGAGCTCCAGGGATTCGGGGAGCACCCGTCCCAAGGGACCGAACTGGCGCGCTTCGGTGAGAACCCTGGCGCCTACCGGATCCTCGTCCGGCCAGTAGCGCTCTCGGGCGGCGTCGTTCACCACCACCACTCCCGGCCCCCGGGCGAGATCCCGCTCCGAGAGATCGCGCCCTCGAAGGAGCGAGATTCCCATGAGCTTGAAGTAGCCCGGACTCACGGAGTGGTACTGGACCTTGGGCTCCTCGCCTTCGGGAAGGGGTGCTCTTCCCTTGACGGTGAAAGGAATGGGCCAGCCGGGGTCGAGTGGGAGAAAGGCGGTGACCGCTGCGCCGCGCACTCCTTCCGTCTCCGAGATCCTTTCGACCAGGCGCGCGTAGAGATCCGTGACCTCGGTCCAACCCTCGTAACTCGAGGACGGCACCTGGAGGTTGAAGGTCACCGAACGAACGCCGGTGAATCCCGGGTCCTCGCGGAGTAGACGCTCGAAGCTCCTCGAGAGGAGGCCCGCGCCGACGAGCATGAGGAGCGCAATCGCCACCTGAGCCACCACGAACAGGTCGCGAGTGCGGCGGCCCGTCGTGCGCCGGCCGCTCGGCGCCCCTTTCGACGTCTGCCAGGCGGGAATGGTCCCGAAGACGAAAGCCGTCAACACGGAGACGCCGAGCGTGAACGCGAGCACGCGGAGGTCGACCCCCACGAGCTCGATCCGCGGCACCATGACGGGCACGAGCCGCTTGAGCGCCGCGACTCCGTAGACCGCGAGGGCGAGACCGGCGGCGCCGCCGAGGAGCGCGAGCGCGAGGCTCTCGGCCAGAAACTGGGTCGCGAGTCTGGTGCGGTTCGCGCCTAAGGCCGTTCGGATGGCGATCTCACCTCTACGGCCCATGCCTTGAGCCATGAGCAGATTCGCGACATTCGCGCACGCAAGGAGAAGAACGAAACCGACGGCCCCGAGAAGCACCAGGAGCCCTTGCCGCGTGCGCCCGAGCTCCGAGTGGAGAAGAGGAATCACCGACGCCCCCCATCCTGCGTTGGTCGCGGGGAACTCCTGCGCGAGCCGGGTGGTGAAAGCGTCCGTCTCCGCTTTCGCCTCTTCGAGGGTCTTCCCTTCCGCGATGCGCGCGACGACCCCGAAAAAGCGAGCGCCACGATTGTGCTGCGCCGGGTCCCACCCCAGCGGACGCCACACCTCGGTTTGTCTCGGGTAGCGGAATCCCGCGGGAGCGATCCCGATAACGATGTTCTCTCTTCCATCGAGAAGAATGGGGCGGCCCACGCGGCTTCTATCGGAGCCGTATCGCCGTTTCCAGAGGTCGTAACCGATGACCACCACCGGCTCGGCGCCATAGCGGTCCTCACCCGGCGCGAAGGCCCTTCCCTCGACAGGATCGACCCGCATCACGGAGAAGAAGTTGTCGGTCACGTCGGCGGTCGAGATTCGTTCGGGCTCCCGATCGTGCCCGGTAAGGTTGAGGTCCGGGTACCACCACCCCGCGACGTCCTCGAGGCTCTCGAGCTTTTCTTGAAAGTCCGCAAACTGGACGGGCGATACATCCGAATCGGCCTGTCCCTGAGCGTGGTTCACCTCCCGAATGGCGACGAGACGATCGGGCTCGGGGTACGGGAGGGGCCGTAACAAAAGCGCATCGACGGCACTGAAAATGGTGGTGGTGGCGCCGATCCCGAGAGCGAGGGCGAGCGCCGACGCCACGGCGAACCCGGGACGTTTGCGGAGCAGTCGAAAACCGAAGCCGAGATCGCGACCGAGATCCATGGGTGCGACTCCTTTCCCCTGAGTGGTGGAAATTTAGCACAAAGACCCGAGAACGGGAAGCCCGGCGCGGTTCGAGTTCCAACTCGTGGGGTGCGGATTACACCCACCGCCTTTCCCCTCGTCTGGAGCTCAAGGCGCTCGGCGGCTGGCGGTTTCCCCTGGGTCTTGTTGAAGACGCCCGTCTCGCGGGTGACGAGGGTGCCGCGTTCGGTGAAGTACTCGAAGATGCCGCTGTAGCTGACGAAGCCTGGCGACGTGCTCGGGCCGGCCGCACCGGCGTCCGAGTCGAAGCGGGTCGTCCCGCGCAGCCCTCGATTGCCGTCCACCTCCCCGAGGAAGCACGCGGTGCTGGGAGGCTCGCAGCCCACCGTCGAAAAATCCTCCACCAGATCCGGGCGGACCCTGAAGCACTTCGGCCCGTCGCTTCCCGCTCGCCCATGTTCCGTCACGACAAGACTCCCGGCCGAGATCCACGCCGCCAGAGCCACGCTACTTCCCAACATTTTCATAGTTGTCCTCCTGTCTTCTGTCGATCGTCTGGGGTCAACTGTAGGGTGGGTCGCCGGTCCCTGAAAGGAGCCACTCTCCGGTGTTTGCGTAAAGCCACTTGGTTAGCATTAATTAAGATTCCCGTGATGAGTCTTCCGGCGCGCCTCCTCCTGCTGAGCCTCGGCTCGCCGCAGGCCGCGCCCTCTGTGGCGGAGGTTTCGTGGGACCGCCTCGCGGCGCTATTTTCCAGCAACGAAGCGGTGCGCGACGAAGCGCTCGAGGCCCTCGCCGACGCGCGG
>CAZKNR010000419.1:0-4894 GCA_964553925.1 uncultured Acidobacteriota bacterium | reverse complement strand
TCTCCGGTCGCCTGGGTGGCGGAGAGGAAGGCGGCATCGTTGTTGATGGGAGAGGTGCTGTACCGGACGTCGTAGGAAGTGGCGGTTCCGTTCGTTCCACTGTCGCCGGGCGCAGTCCAGGTGAGTGTCGCGGCTCCAGAGGCCACCGTCGCCTGGTATACCTCCATCTCCGCGATCTGCACGAAGTACAGGCCGGAGGCATGCTGGTTGGATTCGGTGACCGAGACCCGGACGTAGCGAGCCGCACCCGGGGTGACGTCGAAGCTGTACCACGTGGCCGCCGCGGCAACGAAGTTCAAGGACGAGTGAACCGTGGTGAAGTTGACGTTGTCGCCGCTCAACTGGATCTGGAAGTCTCTCAGAAAGTACGCACCGTTGTCGGCCCGGGAGCGAAGTCTCAGCCGGCCCACGTCGAAGGAGCTACCGAGGTCAAGCGTGATTTGCTCCGCCTGCATGCTGCCGCGTCCCGGTGTGCTCCACAGGTTCGAGACGTTACCGTCAACCGCCTTGTCTCGCGTGTTGGCTCCGTCCTCGCCCGAGGCGCTTATCGCCGTCGCCGTCTTGAGCGTATAGATCAAACCACTCTGGAGAGCAGTGGCCAGGTTGGTGACGGCCGACGGAGGCACCGTGTCGTGGGTGCGAGCGCTCAGGACGTTGGACAGAGGGGAAGCGTTAGCCACCTCGTCGAGAACCTTCATCGCGAAGTAGTAGAGGGTGTCGGGGGCGAGGCTACCCACGGTCATCTGCTCCGCGCTTCCAGGGCCCGCGGGTACCGGCTCGCCAGTCGCCTGCGTCGAGGCGTTGAAGTCGACCTCGGTGACGATGGGCGAGGTGCGGTAGCGGACGTCGTACGAGGACGCCGGGGTGCCCGTCGACCCGTCATCCGCCTTCGCCGTCCACGTCAGCTGGATCGAGGTTCCCGAGAGCCCGGTCCCGGCGAGGTCGCTGACCGCCGCGGGCGCAACCCCCGGCGTGGTGACCGGAGCGTTGTTGGACAGCGCCGACACGTTCGGCACCTCGTCCGAGGACTTCATCGCGAAGTAGAAAGCGGTCTCCGCCGGTAGTCCGAACACCGTGAAGCTCTCGGCGAGACCGAAGGCCTTGGGAGCCGGCTCTCCGGTCGCCTGGGTGGCGGAGAGGAAGGCGGCATCGTTGTTGATGGGAGAGGTGCTGTACCGGACGTCGTAGGAAGCGGCGGTTCCGTTCGTTCCGCTGTCGCCGGGCGCAGTCCAGCTCAGTATCGCGGCTCCAAAGGCCAACGTCGCCTGGTACACCTCCATCTCGGCGAGCTGCACGAAGTACAGGCCGGAGGCATGCTGGTTGGATTCGCTGACCGAGACCCGGACGTAGCGAGCCGCAGCCGGGGTGACGTCGAAGCTGTACCACGTGGCCGCCGCGGCAACGAAGTTCAAGGACGAGTGAACCGTGGTGAAGTTGACGTTGTCGCCGCTCAACTGGATCTGGAAGTCTCGCGGGAAGAACGCGCCGTTGTCGGCCCGGGAGCGAAGTCTCAGACGGCCCACGTCGAAGGAGCTACCGAGGTCGAGCGTGATTTGCTCCATCTGCATGCTGCCGCGCCCCGGTGTGCTCCACAGGTTCGAGACGTTACCGTCGACCGCCTTGTCTCGCGTGTTGGCTCCGTCCTCGCCCGAGGCGCTTATCGCCGTCGCCGTCTTGAGCGTGTAGATCAAGCCACTCTGGAGAGCAGTGGCCAGGTTCGTGACGGCCGACGGAGGCACCGTGTCGTTCGTGCGAGCGCTCGGGACGTTGGACAGAGGGGAGGCGTTAGCCACTTCGTCCAGCACCTTCATCGCGAAGTAGTAAAGCGTGTCGGGGGCAAGGCTACCGACGATCATCTGCTCCGCGCTTCCAGGGCCCGCGGGTACGGGCTCGCCACTCGCCTGCGTCGAGGCGCTGAAATCCACCTCGGTCACGATGGGCGAGGTGCGGTAGCGGACGTCGTACGAGGTCGCCGGGGCGCCCGTCGCCCCGTCATCCGCCTTCGCTGTCCACGTAAGCTGGATCGAAGTTCCCGAGAGCGCGGTTGCGGCGAGGTCGCTCACGGCCGCGGGGGCAACCCCCAGGGTGGTTACCGAAGCGTTGTTGGACAGGGCCGACACGTTCGGCACCTCGTCCGAGGACTTCATCGCGAAGTAGAAAGCGGTCTCCGCCGATAGTCCGAACACCGTGAAGCTCTCGGAGAGACCAAAGGCCTTGGGAGCCGGCTCTCCGGTCGCCTGGGTGGCGGAGAGGAAGGCGGCATCGTTGTTGATGAGAGAGGTGCTGTACCGGATGTCGTAGGAAGTGGCGGTGCCGTTCGTTCCGCTGTCGCCGGGCGCAGTCCAGGTGAGTATCGCGGCTCCAGAGGCCAGCGTCGCCTGGTACACCTCCATCTCGGCGAGCTGCACGAAGTACAGGCCCGAGGCATGCGGGTTGGATTCGCTGACCGAGACCCGGACGTAGCGAGCCGCACCCGGGGTGATGTCGAAGCTGTACCACGTGGCCGCCGCGGCAACGAAGCTCGAGACCGAATGAACCGTGGTGAAGTTGACGTTGTTGCCGCTCAACTGGATCTGGAAGCTTCTCGGGAAGAACGCGCCGTTGTCGACCCGGGAGCGAAGTCTCAGCCGGCCCACGTCGAAAGAGCCTCCCAGGTCGAGCGTGATTTGCTCCACCTGCATGCTGCCGCGTCCCGGTGTGCTCCACAGGTTCGAGACGTTACCGTCGACCGCCTTGTCTCGCGTGTTGGCTCCGTCCTCGCCCGAGGCGCTTATCGCCGTCGCCGTCTTGAGCGTGTAGACGTAGCCCGTCTGAAGCGAAGCGGCAAGGTTAGTGACGGCCGACGGAGGCGCCGTGTCGAGCGTGCGAGCGCTCGGAACGTTGGACAGACCGGAAGCGTTAGCTACCTCGTCCAGAACCTTTATCGCGAAGTAGTAGAGGGTGTCGGGGTCGAGGCCAGAGACGATCATCTGCTCCGCGCTTCCGGGGCCCGCGGGTATGGGCTCGCCACTCGCCTGCGTCGAGGCGTTGAAGTCCGCCTCGGTGACGATGGGCGAAGTGCGGTAGCGGACGTCGTACGAGGACGCCGGAGCGCCCGTCGACCCGTCATCCGCCTGCGCCGTCCACGTCAAATTGACCGACGTGCCGGTCGGGTTCGTGGCCTGGAGGTTCGGGACCGATGCGGGCGGCACACCCTTCGTCGAAAGCGTAACGACGTTGGACAAATCCGAGAGGTTCCCGGCATCGTCCATGCTCTTCATCGCGATTGCGTATGTCGTCTCGTCGTCCAGGTCCGCGATGGTGAAGGATTGCTGCGTTCCCGCGACCAGCGGAACCGGCTCGCCCGAGGCCTGAGTCGCCGAGCCAAAGACCAAGGACAGTCCTTGGGCGTAACGTATGTCGTAGGAGGCGGCGGTGCCGACGGCGCCGTCGTCGCCCGGCGCCGACCACCGCACTCTAAGGGATGCGGACGCCGGCAGGCCCAGCAACGCCTCGATTTCAGCGATTTGCACGAAGTAAACGCCGCTCGAGTGAAGGTTCGATTTGGTGACTCGAATCCTGAGATACCTGCCCGACGCCCGCGCATGGTCGAAGTTGTACCGGGTTCCGGAAGAGGCGACAAAATTGGAGACCGAACGAACGGTCGTGAAGTTGACGTTGTCCGCGCTCAACTGAATGTCAAAATCGCGCGGGAAGTAAGCACCGTTGTCGGCTCTAGAGAGCAGGCTCACGCGGTCGATATCGCGCGACGCTCCGAGGTCCAGTGTGATCTGCTCCACCTGCATCGTGGGGCGCCCAGGAGTCCCCCAGATCGTCGAGGCGAGGCCGTCGACGGCCTTGTTCCTGGTGTTCGCGCCCTCCTCGCCCGAGGCGCTTATCGCCGTGACTCCCGCGTACGCGACAAAGCCTTCGGCACGCACCTCGATTTCGGCAATCTGAGCGAAGTAGAGCCCCGCAGGGTGTAGATTCGTTTCCGTAACGTGGACTCGCAGGTACCGTCCCCGTTTCGTCGTGAAGTCAAACGCATACCAGGTGGCGGCGGAAGCCGCGAAGTCGGTTTCTGAACGGACCGTCGTGAAGTTGACGTTGTCCTCACTCAACTGGATGCTGAAGTCGCGCGGGAAGAAGGTCCCGTTGTCTTGTCTGGAACGGAGACGGACCCTGTTCACATTTCTTTGGCTTCCGAGATCCAGCGTGATGAACTCGACCTGCATCGCGAGGCGTCCGGGAGTTCCCCAAAGAGTGGAAAGGCTCCCGTCCACAGCCTTATCTTTGGTATTGACTCCCTCGTCTCCCGAAGACGCTATGGCGGTGAGGCCGAGCACGGTGTCGAAGCCGCCCAGAGGAATCTCTGCCGTGAGGACGACGGCCGCGGGATTCGTGGTGTCTATGGAGAACGCCAACCATTGCGAGAAGGGACTCACGTGGATACCGTCGTTCGCCCGTACGTTCCACCGGTAGTTCTTTCCCGCCGGAAGCGCTGCTCCGGGGGTGAAGTTGGTCGCGCCGTTCACAACCTGGCTGAGCGCGGTGCCGCCGTCGGTCAGGTTCTCTACCAGAAGGTCATAGGAGGGGGCGCCGGGTGACGCGGTCCAGGTGAAGGTCGGGGTCTCGTCGCTGGTCGCGGTGTTGGGGGAAAGCGCGGTCGGAGGGGCGAAAAGGATGTTGTGTGTGAGATCGGCCTCAGCGAATCGCGCGTCCGCGTCCGTGACCCGAACGCGAAACGGCCCGAAGGTTCCCAGGGTGGTCGGAGTTCCGCTCACGATGCCCGCCGCGTCGGGTCCGGACAGGCCCGGGGCCACACTCCCACTCAAAAGCTGGTATGTCAGAGGCAGCCTTCCGCCAACTACTGGGACCGACCGGGAGTAAGGGACACCGAAGTACCCTTCCGGCA
>CAZKNR010000418.1:0-13294 GCA_964553925.1 uncultured Acidobacteriota bacterium | reverse complement strand
CGGGATGGGCTCGGCCGCCGACGACTACGACGCCGACGGCGACGAGGACCTCTACGTCACCAACTTTCAGCGGGACTACAACACCCTCTTTAGAAACGATGGCGATCTGTCGTTCCAGGACGTGACCGCGGCCGCGGGTCTCGCCCTTCCGACGCTTTCGCGCCTCGGCTGGGGGGCTTCCTTCCTCGACGTGGGCAACGACGGAATCCTCGATCTGTTCGTAGCCAACGGTCACATCTACCCGGAGCTCGAGAAGCACCTAGAGGTGGGAGAGCCCTACCGGCAGCCCGCGCAGCTCTTTCTCGGGGATGGCGCGGGCCAGTTCCGCGAGGCCGAGCCGGCGGAAGACGTTCCCCACCGCCTCGGACGCGGCACCGCGGTCGCGGACCTCGACGGTAGCGGCTCGCTCGACGTGGTCGTCAATAACCTGGGCGGCCCTCCGGATCTCTATCTCGCCTCTGGCTCCTCGGGTAACTGGATTCGATTCCAACTCGTCGGGACTTCGAGCAACCGCGACGGTCTCGGGACCGTCGTCCGATTGGGAGGGCAGCGACGGGAGCTTCGTCTCTCGGATGGATTTCTCGGAAGCAACGAACCGATACTCCATTTCGGACTTTTGGATGCGGAGACGGCACCGCGGATCGAGGTGACGTGGCCTTCGGGCGCGGTCGACTTCTGCGACGAGCTTCCCCCACGTCGGACACATGTGATAAAGGAAGGTGTGGGTTGTCTTTCAGGAGGTTCCGGTGATGAATGATCGTAGAGAGTTCTTGAAGGTTTCGGGGGCGGTGGCGCTCGGCGCGGCCGCTTCTTCGTGCAAGCCCGCGGCGGAGTCCGCGCCTTCGGGGGTATCGGCGGGGATGCTGGCCACGAACCCGCGTCAGCCGCAAGCGGCGACGTACGACCGGCTGCCTCTCGAATGGCACCAGGCCACGGTGAAGAGGTTTCAGGAGAAGCTTCTCGAGAGGGGTCTCGACGGCGCCCTCATCACCGACCCGTGGAACATCATCTACCTCACCGGACTCTTCTTCACGAACACCGAGCGCCCGTTCGCCTGTTTCATCCCCGCCCGCGAGCTCCAGGTCCACTGGTTCTACCCCGGCCTCGACAAGGCGCTGGTCAAGGGCTGGTGGTTCACCGACGGCGACTACTACTACGACTACCCACACGCCGATGGTGGATACCCGGATCAAGGCAAGGTGGTATCCGGTCCCGCCGTGGATCTCGTCGAATGGCAGCTCCGAGGAGTCGAGAAGCGAGGTTTCGGGGACAAAGGCATCGGCCTCTCCGAGTCCCCCTCGGCGAGAAAGCTCGAGCGAATGAAGAACGTCCTCCCCAAGGCGCGTTTCGAGGAGGTCGGCGACGTCCTGATGAAGATGCGGCGAGTGAAGACGCCCGAGGAGCTCGCGCTCTCCCAGCGGGCGTACAACTACTTCAGCCAGATCCACGCCTGGACGCGCGATTACATCCTCCAGCACGGAACCGACCTCACCGACTACAAGATCGCGAAAGCCGCCGAGGAGTTCGGGACGGACCTGGTTCTGAAGGACATCAAACGCGACGGACATCCCCATACCGCGGTCGGGATCACGATCGGAATCGGTTGCCGCACGGGAGTGGGAAACGCTTATCCCCATCCCAACCAGTTCCACCACAACCGGGTTCAGAAGGGCGACTCGCTCCAGGTCGCGGGTGCGGTCAAGATCGGCGGCTGCGGCGGCGAGCTCTACTGTCCGTACCAGATCGCTCCCTGGAAGCCGGAGTGGGAGAAGACCTGGGAGGTCATGGCGCAGGGCTCGCGGATGCAGATCGAGCTTTCGAAGGCAGGGACTCCCTGTCAGGAAGTCGCGCGCGCCATTCACCAGATGCAGCTCGAGAATGGCATGCAAGAGCTCCTATACCAACGGGTCGCCCACGGCGAAGGAATGGAGGGCCATCAGGAGCCCTACATCTCTCTTGGCGACGAGACCCTTCTCGAAGAAGGGATGACGTTCTCGATGGAGCCGGGCCTGTTTCATCCCGAAGGCGGCTATGGCTACAACCCCTCCGACAACGTCGTGGTGGGAAAGGAAACGGGGTGGGTCCAGGGAAGCGTCCCCAACCTGACGAAAGAATGGGCGCTCTTGACTCTATGAACCAAGGGCGAGTTAGGCGCCTACGAGATACTCCCGCGCGGAACGACCCACTCCACCGATTGACCCGTCACCTCGGCAATGGTATCGAAATCACGGTCGTAGTGAAGGACGGTCAAAGAGGCTGATTCGGACGCAGCGGCGATTAGAAGATCCGGGATCGGGACGCGATGGCGACCGGTTCGGGCAAGCTTCGCCTGAATTTCTAGAGATCGCTCGAAGACCGATTCAGTGATCGGGACCCGCTCATAAGCCAACTCCCGCCGACGTCGAATCTCCACGTGCTGTTCGTAGTTTCGCGCGCTGAACAGCACCTCCAGGTCGATGATGGCGCAAGTGGCGGCTTCCCCGGCTTCGATGATAGGCGCCAACCGTTGCCGGACCGATTCGTGGGTCATCCTGGCAAGAGCGCTTTTGTCGATCAGATAGCGCGCCGTCAATGGCGCCAGGCCCCCGACATCACCTCGTCGTCATTGAGGTCCATACCCTTCTGGATGGAAAGAGCTTCTACCTCCTCCTCCCGCGCTTTGGCCCGGAGAACCTCCAGGAACGCGCGCTCGATCGTGTCCTTCACCGTCTTCGTGTTCAACACGGCTTTTACGGCAATGAGAAGATCCACATCAATCACGACGCTGGTTTTTCTATTCGACATATGTCCTGACTTGGTACAGTCGTACCTCTCTAGCACAAACATTAGTATATCATAATCCAACGTAGCTAGATATCTACAGGAGAAGGCGCCAACGAGGACCGGGAGCTCTTGAATCTGTGAAGGCCTACTCCTTTCGGCCAAGGGTGAGTAAATTCGCAAGGAGCCGATAGGCGCCCGGCACTCCATAGGGGAGCTGCCGGTGAAGAGCGTAGGCGAAGTACGTGTAGTAGCCCTTCCCGTAGCGAGCCACGAGCCATCCTCCTTTCTGCGGCGGTTGGCCCTCGTCGTGGGAAGCGATGATGGGCACGTAGGCTTCGTCCCACTCGCTCCAGAACTTCGAGCCTCGCTGCTCGATCCACGAATCGAAGTCGGCGAGCGTAATCCGGTTGGGCACTCTCAGCACGGGATGGCCCGGCGCCAGAATCTCAATGGGAGAGTCCTCTTCCGAAACCTCTTCGGCGTTCTCGGGAAGGCTCCCCGGATACGGGGCGATGCCCATCGGCTGAAACTCCGGCGTGTTGTAAAGCACCACGAGGTGGCCTCCGGCTTTCACATATTCCAGGAGTCGCCCATTGTGGGCGACGATGTCCTCTCGTACGGCGTAGGCACGCGTTCCGAGAACGATAGCCGTGTACCCTGCGAGCGGCCTCGCCGCGAGGTCTTGAGCCGAGAGCCGGTCCACCGTCACCCCAAGCGCCTCGATCCCTTCCGGGATCTCGTCGCCCACCCCTTCGACGTAGCCGACGGCGATGCCCTCGGCAACGCGGACGTCGACTCCCACGAGACGCACATCGGCAGGAGTCACGAGATAGCGCGTCTCGAGATCCCGGTGCTCGATGGGCTCGTAGCTTTCACTGTAAGACCGCCCCTCGGCCGCGACCACGACGCGAATGCGCCGCTCGCCATCGACCGAGGAAGACGCCGTCACCGCAAACGAGAATCGCTTCGACTGCCCCGGGGCCAGCTCGAGATCGTGAACGGCGGGCTCGCTTCGAAACCCCGCAGGGAGATCGAGGGCAACCGTGCCCGTGAGATTGCGGCCCGCGTGGTTTCTCACCTCGGCCGTGACCGAGTCGAGCGGGCCTGCCGCGAGTCGGGGCCGGACGGAGACGGAGAGAGGCGGGAGCGCGACCAGCTCCCGGGCGACGTCGCCGAACGGGAGCCGGGCCTCGAAGCGTTTCACGACCTCGCGAGCCGTGAGCCGGATGCCGCGAACCTCGTAATCCATCTCCGCCACCGCCATGGGCGGAGGCGCTCCGAGAAACCATTCCTCTCCTCGGTATCGGCTTTCCGCGATCGAGTCGCGCTCGACGTGAGGCCAAAAGGTGGCGGCATCCTCATCGAGGCGCACCTCAATCACCCGGGACCAGGTCTCGTTGGGCGCGATCTCATAGGTGACGGGCTCGTCTTTGGCGTGCCAGCCGCGCGCGAGATCGAGCTTCACGGAGAGGAGTCGCGCCGTCGATCGGCTCCCGTTCCAGAACGACAGCCGTACCTCGAAGATATCCCCCGGCACGACGGGCCCCATGGTCTCGAAGTCGGCGGCACCCTTGGGCCTCGCGGTCGCGGAGAACTGGATACCCGAAGACGCCCGTATGGCATCGGCAAGCCGTTCCCGCTCGACGCTTGCGGGCACGGACGTATCGATCCCGTCGAAAAAGCCCGACTCTTTGTCCGACGCCTCGACGTGGCTTTCGATTCTCCTGTAATAACGTCGAAACGAGCCTTCCACGGGATGGACCCGGCCGCCGTTCTGGGAGCGCTGCAAGCTCAACCCTTTTCGAGCGACGTTCTCGTAGGAGTCGGAGAGCCACGGATCGTACTCTCCCGAATCGACGACGACGTTCCAGTCCTCGTCCTCGCGGACTCCCCCCACGTAGAGCTTGAGAGGCTGAAACGGGGCTCCGGCCTCGGGAAAGAGAGCGCCGTCGCCCGCCGCATGAAACGCTTCGCGCGCGAGAACTCCCGCGAACTGATGCTGGCCGTGTCCGTCCCGTTCGTTTCCCTGAAAGCGGGAGACGATGACGAGAGGCCGCTCCGTTCGAACGATCTGCACCAGGTCCCGGAGGGCCTCGTCCTTTCCCCACTTCTCGACCGCTTCCGAAAGCCGCTTCGAGTAGCCGTAGTCGGCGAGCCGCGTGAAGTAGAGCGCGTCGAGACCGTAGTAGCGCCCCGCCGCGGCGAGCTCCTCGGCGCGGATCCAGCCGAGCCCATCGAAGAGCTCGGGTCCGATGGCGTTCGCCCCGGCCTCGCCGCGGGTGAGACTCACCAGGGCGACGCGGGCTCCCTGCCCGCGGCTCAGAAGGGTCAGCATGCCGCCGTGCTCGTCGTCGGGATGGGCGGTCACGTGAAGAAGGCTCGCTCGGGTCTCGAGCTTAAGAAGCTTCTCGCGAGGGGTAGACGCTTGAGCAAAACACTCCGTCGAAATGAGGAGCCCGAGAAGCAAGAGTCGCGTCATGGAGAGCCGATTCTACGGTAGAATTCAGCGGACTCACCATCCGCAAGTGTACCTGGTAAGGCCTTCTTGGGCAGGGGTAACGCCTGGCAGAATCCGTCGTTGTCGACTATGGTACCGTCATGAATCGGGTCTACGACGAGATCGTCGATTTCATCGCGTCGGGCACGAGCCCTCGTACTGTGGCCGACTTCGCACCGTCACAAGAAACTCTGGACCGGCTTGCCCATCTTCTCGATAAGGAGAAAACGGACGAGCTCCACGCCGAGGAGCTGTCCGAGCTCGAGCACTACCTTCACATCGAACACCTGATGCGTCTCGCCAAAGCCCGCGCCCGCCAACACCTGACCGGTGACTACTTACGTTAGCTCGGAGTTGCGCCGGCTCGTGCGTGAACGCGCGCGCGGGCTCTGCGAGTACTGTCTGATTCACGAATCCTAGTGAAGTTGCGCATCGACTCATGAGCTAGCCGGAGCCGACTCCTGGCGACTTCGCACGCGCTCGTTCATAAAGTTTTCATCCCCTTAATCCCCCTATCCTCCTTCTTACACCAGCATTCTCAGGTAGGATCCCGCCTCGTGCGAAACGAGAGGATGAGCGGAGTTCTATCCATGATCCTGGGGATCGCCTGCTTTGCCGTCGCGGACGCCATTGGCAAGTGGGTGGTGACGGAGTACTCCGTCTTTCAAGTTCTCGCGGTTCGAAGCGCTCTCGCGGTCCTGATACTCCTCGGGCTCGCTCCCTTTTTTGGAGGCCGCGAAGTCGTTCGCACTCGGCAGCCCGCGGCGCACGTCGCTCGAGCGCTTTCTAGCACCCTCGCCTTCCTGTTCTTCTTCGCCTCGGTGCGCGTGCTCCCTCTCGCCGACGCCGTCGCTGTCGAGTTCGGGGGCCCGTTCATCGTGATGGCGCTCTCGGTTCCGATTCTGGGGGAGCGCGTCGACCGGGGTCGCTGGATCGCGGTGGCCGTGGGTTTCCTCGGGATGCTTTTCGTGGTTCAGCCCACGGGCGAAGGGATCCGTCCTGAAGCGCTCCTGATCATCGCCTCGAGCGTCTCTTACGCGTTCATGATGGTCTTGACAAGGTGGATGGCGAAGCGCAGCGGCGGCGCGGAGCGCACCTTCACCTTCCTCGTCTACACCATGACCCTTCAGGGTCTGGTGGGCGTCCTGGGAGCGTTTTGGGCCTGGAAAAGAATGCCCGGTTTCGATTTCGCTCTTACGTCGGCGATGGGAGTCTTCGCCCTCGGGGGTCAGCTTGGGGTTACGGCCGCGTTCCAGAGGGCTCCGGCATCGGTCGTGGTGCCGTTCGAGTACACGGCGCTCGTCTGGGCGACCTTCTTCGGGCTCATCATCTACGGCGACTTTCCCAAGCCTTCCGTCTGGATGGGAGTCGCGGTCATCGTGGGCGCGGGGCTCTACACCCTCCGCAGGGAGAGCTCTACTCCGTAAGCCAGTCCTCGATGAGCCTCCGCGCGATGGAGATCGTTGACGGGAGCTCGACCCCGTTGCGAGCCACAACCTGCTCTCGGGTGAACCATCGGGCGTCCTCGAGCTCATCCAATTGCAACCGGATCTCGCGCGTCTTCGCCCGCGCCGTGAAGCCCAGCATGAGGGAGCTCGGAAAGGGCCAGGGCTGGGACGAGTGATAGTGGACCTCGTCGACCTCAACCGACGTCTCTTCGTGGACTTCGCGCCTCACCGCCTCTTCGAGGCTCTCCCCGGGCTCGACGAACCCCGCGAGGGTCGAATACACCAAAGGCGGCCACGCCGCCTGTCTTCCGAGAAGACTGCGCTCGCCGTCGGTCACGAGCATGATGACCGCGGGATCGGTCCGCGGAAAATGCTGTTCCCCGCAACCCTGGCTCGCGCAGACGCGGACGTGCCCTCCCTGGGTCGACGTCGTCTCGCCTCCGCAGACGCCGCAAAACCGGTTCCTCCGGTGCCAGCTCAAGATTCCGGAGGCGTAAGCGAGAAGGGCCCCCTCCGGCTGGGAAACGAGAGGTGCGACCTCGCGAAGCCCGAGGACGACGTGAACGGGGGGGAGCCCCAGAGACTCCGCGGGTTGTTCGACCGACGACAGATCGACGGCGAAAACCGCGGCGCCGCCCACGGTGCCGAGTAGAACCCGGGATTCCCGGTAGGCCTCGAGCTTATCGAACTTCTCAGGGCCGAGAAGCACGAGAGAGGTTACGTCCTCGCGAAGCACGATGTGCTTCGACCTCCAGACGGGAACGACGCGGGTGTCCGGACGGCCCCAGGCTTCGTCGAGCTTTTCAGGATTCGAGCGAAGGCTCGCCGCGCGATCGAGCTCGAGCCCACTTAGGAAGTTCGGGCGCTTCACCGCCGCAAGAGCGGGTAGAACTGGGTGAAGACGTTGTCGGTCGCACCGTGCTCGAGGTGGCAGTCGTAGCACTGCGACTTTCGGAAGGGCTCCGCCGCCGCCGCGAGCTTTGAGCCCTCGCGCATGAAGCTCACGTAGCCCCACCCCTCCGGGAACCGTTCCTTGTCCTTGATGGCGGCCGAGAACCCCGTGAGCTGGTCTCCGAAGAATCCTCCCGAGAGCCCGGACTTCGCCTCTTTCGTCCCCGCGCTGTACGACTCCATCGCCAGGATCGTCTTTTCCGGAAACGCGCCCGTCGAAACGAACGCGTCATAGGCTTCCGGCTGGATGTAGACGTTGTGGAAGCTTCCCGGACCCTCGTCCGTTCCGCCGTCGCCCATGTAACGGAGCCCGAGCGACGTTCCGACGAAAACCCACTTTCGATATCCCTCGGGACGGATGACGTTGCCGGCACCGTCATAACTAGGGACGGTCATCTTATTGGTTACGCCGGCGCCCAGTCCCAGGGCCAGCAGAGGCGCGCCGGAAAGCCAAAGCCAATGCTTGCTCATGCGATCAAGATACGTCGAGGGGACTCGCGGGCGCAATCACCGGAGCCGCCGGAGCCGTTCCCCGAAACACCCCGGTCGACGAGAGAACGAGGTGGCAGGCGTACATCATGTACGCGTTTCCCACGATGCGTCCCGCGAGGAGCGACACCACCGCCGCCACGACACCAACCCAATCGAAGACATGGATCGTGAGATAAAGGACCGCGACGATGGTCGCAACCTCGATTATCGTCGACACGGTGACGGATCTCGTCGCCCGTCCGACGACGAGAATCGCCCGCTGGTAAGCGAGCTGCATCGAGAAGAAGGGGATGGTCGCGAAGATCCGCAGAGGGAGAATGGCGAAATCGGAGAGCTCCGGACTCAGTCCCGAAACGTCGCGGAACCAGACATGGACGAGCGGGGTGAAGGCAATGAGACCGAGCCCGGCGGTCGCGGCGACTCCCACGACCGCCGCGAAGGTCGAGATCCGCCGGAAGTTCTCCCGGGTGCCGTCGAGAAGCGCTATCCCCGCCTCCTGATAGGAGAGGCCGATGCTGCGGAAGAGAAACGTGAGGGACGTGATCACTGGCAGAACCGCGAGCGAATCGAGGGATCTCCGGCTCCCTCCGAGAAAGAAAATCATCGTCGGCTGGACGCCGAGCGCGATGACCGACGTGAGAGCGAGCGGGAAGTAGAAGTCGGCGATCCGGCGGAATGTGAGCGTTTCTCCCTTGGCCGAAGTCCTCTCGATCCGCTCTCGCACCCCCCATGCCATGAACCGGGTGCCAATGGCCTCGAGCACCACGCCCACCGAAAGCGCACCCGCCCCCACCAGCGCCCCGGGGAGCTCGAAGTCGCGGAACAGCACGAGGGCGGCGCCGCTCATCCCGATGACCCGGATGACCGTCCCAATGGCCACACGCCTCGTGAGGCCCTGGCGGATCAAGATTCCCTGGTAGAAGCGGCGATAACCTATGGCCGCGGGCCACGGCACCAGGAGCAGAAGGGCGCGGTGGGTGAGCTCGGCCACGGAGTCGGGGAGCCCGATGAGATCCCTGGCGACCCAGTCGAAGACCAGAGGGTGCAGGCCCAGGAGGATGACGACCGTGACCGCGAGGTTGAGAGCGAAGCTGAAGTTTCGGAGCCGCCGGTAGGAGTCGAGATCCTTCACCAGAGCCGTCGAAGCGCTCAAGATCATGATGATGGGCGCTTCGGCGATGGTCGCGAAGGAGAACGCGACGCCAAACGCCGCGAGGTTGAAGATTGGATCCGGGAGCCGCGCGATCAGCGCGGCGAGAAACGGCCCCTCGATCGACATCATCAGCCAGGTGGCCGCGAGCGGGAGCCAGAGGCGGAAGATCCGTCCGTAGGTCAGAGTCGCGCGGCTTTCCATGCAGCGGGCGAAAGATGAAACGAGCTCGCGAGCCCGTCGGCAACGGCGAGCCCATCGAGCGTGGGGCGAATCCACGAGCCCTCACGGACGAAGAGCGCGTCTTCAAGGCCTTTGTCGATGAGCGCGCGGTTGAGGGCGAGAAGGTCGACCCCGAAGCGTTTCTGGATGTCGTCGAGGTCGAGTCCCTCGCGAGTGCGAAGCCGCAGCATCAGGGTCTCGAGCAGAAGCTCCTCGTCTCCGAGCTGCTCGCTTCCCGCGATCGGCATCTCACCGCGACGGAGCCTCCGCTCCCAGTCGAAGAACGAGCGCTCGTTCCACGCGCGGCTGTGGCCGTCGAAGGAGTGCGCCCCGGGTCCGAGCCCGACGTAGGGAGCGTGGATCCAGTACTTCTGATTGTGCCGGGATCGATGCTCGGGCGACCGGGCGAAGTTCGAGACTTCGTAAGCCTCGTAGCCTGCGCTCTCGAGGACCTGGTGCGTTAGACGGAACAAGATCGATTGCGCCTCCTCCGAAGCCTCCTCCAGTCGCCCCTCCTTTTTCCGGCGTCCAAAGAGGGTCTTTTCGTGCACCGTGAGCTGGTAACAGGAGAAGTGGTCGGGCTCGAGGGCGGAGGCGGCCGCCAGGTCCTTCCGCAGGCGCTCCTCCGTCTGGCCGGGAAGGCCGTACATCAGATCCACGGACACGGTCTCGAAGCCGGCCTGACACGAGAGAACGATCGCGCGCGCGGCCTCGTCCTTCGTGTGGCCGCGTCCGAGGAAGCGGAGCGATTCAGAATCGAGCGACTGAACCCCGAGACTCAGCGTCGAAACGCCCGCCTCCCGGAAGCCCGCGAGCGACGTCTCGCTCACATCCTCGGGATTGGCTTCGAGGAACACCCGAAATCCAGGCGCGAGCCATCCGAGGTCCGAAAGGGTCCCCACGACGCGTCGGAGATCCGAAACCGGGAGGAGGCTCGGGGTCCCGCCCCCGAAGTAGAGGGTGTCGAACGGATCTTCCGGTCTTCCTCTCAGCGAAATCTCGGTCAGCAGGAGATCGACGTAGCGGGAACGGCGAGCCTCAGTCGCAAGATTCACCGCGAAGTCGCAGTAAGGACAAAGGGTGGAGCAGAACGGGACGTGGACGTAGAGCCCCGCTTCAGGACTCATCCGACTTCAGGACGGCGATGAAGGCGGCCTGAGGGATCTCGACCGATCCCACCATCTTCATCCGCTTCTTTCCTTCCTTCTGCTTCTCGAGAAGCTTCCGCTTGCGGGTGATGTCTCCCCCGTAGCACTTGGCGGTCACGTCCTTGCGGAAGGCGTTGATGGTGGTGCGGGCGATGACTTTGGCGCCGATGGTGCCCTGGATCGCGATTCGAAACTGCTGGCGGGGGATGGTCTCCGCGAGCTTCTCGCAGTAGTGCATGGCGCGGACGCGGGCCTTGTCCTCGTGCACCAGCTGGGAGAGAGCGTCCACCTTCTCGCTGTTCACCAGGATGTCCACTTTCGCGATCTTCGTCTCCCGGTAGTCGAGGAGCTCGTAGTCGAACGAGCCGTACCCCTGGGTCAGGGTCTTCAGCCGATCGTAGAAATCGAACAGGACCTCGGCGAGCGGAAGCTCGGCAATCAGCTCCACGCGCCCCTGCGCCAGATAGTGAAACGCCGACTTCTCACCGCGTCGCTCGCGGCAGAGCTCCATGATCGGGCCGAGGTATCGCTCCGGCATCATGATCGAGGCCTTGATGAACGGCTCCTCGGTCCTGGCGATGCGCGACGGGTCGGGATAGAGGCTCGGGTTGTCGACTTGGACAACCTCACCGCTCTCGAGGGTGATGCGGTAGCGCACCGACGGCGCGGAGAGAAGGAGGGCCAGGCCGTACTCGCGCTCGAGCCGCTCCTGGACCACGTCGAGGTGAAGGAGCCCGAGAAAGCCGCAGCGAAATCCGAACCCCAGCGCGGACGAAGAGTCCTTCTCGTAGATGATCGCGGGGTCGTTGAGCGCGAGCTTCTCGAGAGCTTTCGCCAGGTCCTCGTACTCGTCGGTCGATATCGGGTAGATGGAGGAGAACACCACCGGCTTCGCTTCCTTGTACCCGGGGAGGGGTTCCGAAGCACCTCGATCGGCGTCGGTGATGGTGTCGCCCATGGCGATGTCGCGGATCGCCTTGATGTTGGCGATGACGTACCCCACCGCGCCGGCGACCAGCTCCTGGGTCTTCACCCGCTTGAGCTGAAGGAGGCCCACCTCCTCCACCTCGTACTCTTTATCGGTATGCATCAGCCGGATTCGCTGGCCGGCGGCGACCCGGCCGTCCCTCACCCGGACGAGAGCCACGACCCCGCGGTAGGAGTCGTACTGGGCATCGAAGATGAGCGCCTTGAGAGGAGCTTCGGGATCCCCCACAGGCGGGGGGAGCTTCTTGACGATGGCTTCGAGGAGCTCGTCGATCCCCGTCCCGAGCTTGGCGGAAACGGGAATGGCCTCGAAGGGATCGAGCCCCAGGTCGGAATCGATCTCTTCGTGGATCCGGTCGATGTCCGCCGCGGGGAGATCGATCTTGTTGATGACGGGAAGGATCGTGAGGCCGTACTCCATCGCCACGTAGAGATTCGCGAGCGTCTGGGCTTCCACACCCTGGGAAGCATCGACGAGGATGAGCGCTCCGTCGCAGGACATGAGCGAGCGCCGCACTTCATGGGAGAAGTCCACGTGCCCCGGGGTGTCGATGAGGTTCAGCTGGTATTGCGCGCCGTCTTTGGCGCCGTACAGAAGGGTGACGGAGTTGCTCTTGATGGTGATCCCGCGCTCCCGCTCGATGTCCATCGAGTCCAGGATCTGATCGCGGAACTCGCGGTCGGCAACCCCTCCGCACCTCTGGATGAGGCGGTCGGCGAGCGTCGACTTGCCGTGATCGATATGGGCGATGATGCAGAAATTGCGAACGAGCGCGGAAGACATAGAGATGCGAAGCCAAACACATTAGTTTAGCACAGCGAGATCGGGGTATGACCGCGAGGGGTACACCGGAAGGGAGCCGAGGGGAAGTCACCCCGCCGCGCGGACCGCGACCTCTCACATTGAAATGCCGGAGGTGTCTCCCGGGAATCAGGAACACCCGATCTCCAGGACGCTCAAAAGCTTTGAGCGGAAGCTCATCTCGAGAAATCGCGGCATGGTGATTGCACGGGGAGTCCCTGGAGGGGCACCTGCAATGACTAGCATCGCCTGGAACGTGAGTCGAGGGTTCCCTGCCGTCGCTCCCATGATCGCTTTCACAGCATGGGCGTTAGGGGCTTCTGCCGCGGAGATGGCGGATCCCGGACGACAGAGCGACATGTTCAAGCGCATCTTTTCCTATGACAAGGATCTGCGCGGGAGCGACAAGATCGTGGTCATCGTCATAGGCGAGGCCCGCAGCGGCGGTGACGTCGACAAGGTCGCTGCCGTGTTCCGCGAAAAGGGGCTCTACCCTGCCGTGGTCACCGTGGCCGATCTAAGCAACGACCTCACCGCAACGCTGACACCTCAGTCGACGGTGATCTATGTCATGCCCGGAGTCGCCTACGACGTCGTAAGGCAGTTCGCGGAGAAGACGGGCTTTCTCTCGATCTCCGGCGTGACCTCACTCGCCGAGGCGGGCCATGTCGCGGTGAGCGTCGGCGTCCAGGGCGGAAAGCCCGAGATCGTGGTCAACATGCCGCGCCTCGTCTCCGAGCGGCACGAGTTTTCTTCGGAGCTCCTGAACCTGGCGCGGGTCATCCGCTGACCCTTACAACAAGTCACTTTCGCGCTCGCGGCGTGAGCTTCGTT
>CAZKNR010000417.1:0-5090 GCA_964553925.1 uncultured Acidobacteriota bacterium | reverse complement strand
GGGCGAGCGGGGGAGAGACGAAGCTCTTCATTCAGATCCTCGACTTCCTCTCGATCAAGAGGCGCCCGACGAAGGAGAACTACTTTCGACGGTTCCTCGACCTGCGGCGGGAGCACCGTGAGAGGCTCGCGAGCTCGACCGGGGAGAGGCAATGGCTCGAAGCGGACGACAAGGAAGTCCGCGAGCGGCTCCTCACCGCATCCGACGAGGTGCTCGACCGCATCCTCGATCCACGCGAGCTCGAAGACCTTCGCTTCGGCGCGCGCGAGAGGGTGAGCGACCTTCATCTCCCCTATATCCTCGAGCTTCCCCGCGTGCTTCCCGCGATCTTCGCCGATGCCGCCGAGCGGGCGCGCAAGGCAGGATTCGACGGCGTCGAGCTCCACTACGCCCACGCTTACACCATGGCCTCGTTTCTCTCGCCGCGGAACCAGCGCGACGACGGCTACGGGGCCTCGAGGGAGAACCGGCTGCGCCTTCCGCTCGAGGTGTACCGTGAAGTCCGCGGACGCGTCGGCTCGGACTACGTCGTCGGCTGCCGCATGCTGGGCGACGAGACGATCGAAGGAGGGGGCCGGATCGAGGACGCCGTCTTCTACGCGGCGGCCTTTGCCTCCGCGGGGATGAGCTACGTCTCGGTCTCGAAGGGCGGAAAGTTCGAGGACGCGAAGCAACCCGAGGTCGGCTGGGCCGCCTATCCCTACACCGGGCCGAGCGGATACGAATGCATGCCTACCGTGTACTCGGACGCGAGGGGTCCTTTCGGGCGCAACGTCTCGCTATCGGGGGCGATCCGCCGCGCGATCCGCGAGCGAGGCCTCGAGACTCCCGTGGTTGCCTCGGGCGGCATCGGCACTTTCGAGCTCGCGGAATCGATCCTGAAAAACGGCGAAGCCGACATCGTCGCCGCCGCCCGTCAGAGCCTGGCGGACCCCGATTGGTTTCTCAAAGTCCGTCTCGGCCGCGGCGAGGAAGTGCGGCGGTGCGAGTTCACAAACTACTGCGAGGCGCTGGACCAGAAGCACAAAGAAGTCACGTGCAAGCTCTGGGACCGCCTCGCGCTCGACGAGCCCGGTGTCGCTCGCGACCAGAGTGGACGGCGGCGGCTCGTTGCGCCCGACTGGCCTTAAATCGCCCGGAGCACCTCGAGGTCCGCGTCATCTTCGGGATCGGTAATGAATCCCGTTTCGGAGTGGAGCGTCATGAACCCGCCTTGTTCCCGGACGAGTCGTTCGTGCCGGGCGTAAGCCGGAGCCGTGGTCTCGGGGAAGAACTCCGGCTCGTCGTCGACGACCGGCCCGCCGAAGCGGGGCCAGCCGGCGGTGAGGTCGGGGAAATCCCGGCGCGGATAGTGGATGTTCGCCCAGGAAGCGTCGGGATAGACGTAATCCCCGTACACGGGATCGGGCCGCACCGCCGAGGAGCAGGAGACGATGACCTGGGGCCACCGCCTTCGAATTTCCCGCAGCATCCGGTTCACTCGCGGAGGCGCCCATCCCTTGCCGTGGATGTCGACTTCGTTTCCGAGCTCGAAAACCACGTTCGGAAGGTCGTTCAGGGCCTCCATCACTTCGAGGACGTAGGATTCGGTCTCGGGGAACCGGCGGAACAGAGGTCCGCCGTTTTCTTCGAACTGCGTCACCAGGATGACGTACTCCAGGATCGCGCGCCGGGGAGAGAACGCTTCGCGCACCGTCTCGCGAACGAGATCGATGTGGGCCGCCGAGGGATGGAGCCCGCTGGAATCGACCGCCCGATGCTTGGGGACGCGATCGAGAAGGGGATCGCTCGGCCAGAATGAGGTATCGGAAAAGGCGCGGAACAGCGTACGTCCCTCGGCGATACCTCGTTCGACCCAGCGCACGCGCCCTTCGAGCGCTCGGCCGAAGAGCCCGAAGCTCGTGTACCCGCGCCACTCGAAGTTGAAAGCGCCGTCGATGACGAGCGGCCGGAACCCATCGTTCTGGAGGCGGTACTCGTCGCTCCGAAGGAGGATCTCCCGGAGCGCTGCCTCGGAGAGCCCCGCGTTCATGCGGCCGTTGTAGAAGGCGAGGCCCCCCGGATCCGGCTCGCGTCCGAGGATCTCCCGGTAGGCCTCCGCGATGATCGGTGAGAAGTCAGGCATGGGATTTCAGGGTTGCATCACGGACCGCAGCACGAAGTACGCGGGCTTGGGAGTCAAGTCCTCGTTCACGATTCCGAAACCTCCGTTTCCCTGCCCGGGACCGTCCCAATAGTGAAAGAAAAAGAGCCGCGAGACCCAAGTCTCGACCCGAAGCGTTTGGAGGATCTCGTCGTAGTATCGCGGCTGGTCGCCGTCCGCGGTGCGCCGGCCGGTCTCCGTCAACCAGAACGGCCGGTCATCGACGCCGTTCTCTCTCATCAAGGTCCGGAGCGAAGGCTGCAATAGCCCGTCCGTCCGAAGCTCGACGATGGACGCCCGTCCGCTGCTCGCGTAGTTGTGGTGATTGACGACGTCGACGAGCTCTTTCGCTCTCATCGCCTCCTGGAACCACGGGCGCCAGCTTCCGACGTTCGCGAGCCCGGGGGCGACGACCCGGGCGCCGGGATCGACCTCTTTCGCCGCCCTCGCGCCCACTTCGAGGATCGTTTGCCGGAACTGTTCCCTTGTCCCTCTCCAGAACTGCGCAAGGTTGGGCTCGTTCCAGAACTGCCAGAAACGCACTCGCTCCCGGTAGCGAGCCACGCTCGCCCGGACGAAATCGCGATAGAAATCAGTGGAGGCGGGCGGGTCGCTAACCTGGCTCGAGCCTGGGCTCGAGGAGGCCCAGGAGGGGGTGTAGGCGAGGGTGGCCAGGATCTCGAGTCCGCTCTCCCAGGATTTTTCGATCACACGATCGGTCTCCGCCCAGTCGAATCGTCCCCTTTCGGGCTCCATCCGAAACCAGTCGAAATCGATTCGAATCCAGGCGACCCCGAGGTTCGAGGCGACGTCCTCGAGGATCGGGTTCGAAGGGACGTGGACGTTGAGGCCCACCCTGTCGGGAAAACCCGGCTCAGGATTATTCTGCGCGAACTCCGGGCTGCGCAAGAGCGCCTCCCGCAGGCGCGCTTCACCCATGCCTTGATTCATCAGTCCGTTGTAATGGGCGAGGCCTCCGGGATCGGCGTCGCGGCCGAGGATCTCCTGGTACGCGAACTCGATGATGGGCGAGAAGTCGGGCACGAGCGAGGCCCTCAGCGCGACGACTTCTTGCGGCCGCGGGTCTTCTTCTTCCCCTTCTTCGTGGCGCGCCTTGCGCCGGCTGCCGCGATCGCGGACCTGTTCGGGTTGTTGTTCGCGTACTCCCCGCTACGGAGGAGCGATTCACGCATATCGGCCTCGGAGAGGCCGGCGTTCATGAGGCGGTTGTAGTTGTCGAGGCCGGAGGCGTCGGCGGGCCGTCCGAGAATCCTCTGGTAGGCGAGGTTGATCACACGGCTGAAGTCGGGCACGGTCAGATCCTTTCCTTCAGATTCGCTCGGGCCCGGCGCGTGCCCTCGGCCCCGGAGGAGCCAGACCCACGTTACCCCGGGATCTGGAGATCCGCCAGCTTGAAAGGGGACGACGGCGGTCGTATCGTCTGTCCTGATGTCACTGATGTCAATGTTGTCACGAACTCTCCTCCTCACGGGTTACACCCTGCCCCTTGCAATCTTCAGCGCGCCTGCGACGGCCGACGACGACTTCGGCGTCAACGTCGAATTCTACCGGGACGCCCACGAGCAGGCGGATACGATGGCGGCGGCGGGGATACGTTGGGTTCGCATCGACCTGGCTTGGAGTGCTTCAGAGACCGAGCCGGGACGCTACGACTTCCGTATCTGGGAGCGCTTCCTCGAATCGTTCGAGCCCCTCGGGATCCGGGTCCTATTCATTCTGGACTACGGCAACGACCTCTACGAGGGCGGCTTTCCTCCCTCGACCGACGCGGGCCGCGCCGCCTTTGCGTCGTTCGCCGGGGCAGCCTCTCGTCACTTCCGCGGCCGCGCCGCGTGGGAGATCTGGAACGAGCCGAACTTGCCACAGTACTGGGCCGGCTCTCCCGACCCGGCGGCGTACGTGGCTCTGGCCCGCGCGGCCGCGGCGGAGATCCGGCGAGAGGATCCCGAGGCGTGGATCCTGGGCCCGTCTCTGGGCGGAGACCGGTTCGACCTCGCGTACCTCGAGGCCACATTCGCGCTTGGTCTCCTCGGCGTCGTCGATGCCGTGTCCGTGCATCCATACGGGGCGTCCCACCCCGAGGCCGCGGCAGAGTTTTACGCCGACGTGCGCAAACTGATTGCGCGCTACGCGCGGGGGCGCACGGTCCCGGTGGTCGTCAGCGAGTGGGGCTATCCCGTCGAAGGCCTGGGTCCCGAGGGACAGGCCGACTTTCTCCTGCGTGCTCTTGCCGTGAACCGCCGGGCAGGAATCCCGCTCACGATCTGGTACAACTGGCAGGAGCCCATCAACCCCTGGCACTCCTTCGGCCTCCTCGACGTTCGCGGCCAGCCCAAGCCGGCATACGTCGCACTCACACGCGCCGCCGGGACGGCATCTCGGGACAAACCCCGCGTATCGCGAGACCTCAAGTAACACTTTAAGCTACTCGGTCCGGACCGAGTCACTTGAAGAATTACTTTAAGTTTCGCGCGAAAGTGCGCGCTAGCGCTAACTCTCGAGGCCGGAACGCAGCCTCCTCAGAGAGGCACCACCGCCGTCGTCTCGATTTCGAGCCGGGCTCCGTCCTCGATGAGGCCGCTCACCACCACGACCGCCATCGCGGGGAAGCTCTTCCCCATGACGTCGCGGTAGGCCGCGCCCACTTCGGCGAGCGAGGCGAGATACTCGGCCTTGTCGACGATGTACCAGGTCATGCGCACCACGTGCTCCGGTCCCGCTCCGGCCTCGGCGAGGACGGCCTTGGTGTTAAGAAGGGCCTGCCGCAGCTGCGCCGCGAAGTCGCGGCTCGCGAACTTCATGTCCTTGTCCCAGCCGACCTGTCCCGACACGAACACCAGTTTTCCCTCCGCTTCGATTCCATGCGAGTAGCCCTTGCCTCGGGGCCAGCCCGGCGGGTTCAACGTTCTCATTGGGTTCTCATGGG
>CAZKNR010000416.1:0-16343 GCA_964553925.1 uncultured Acidobacteriota bacterium | reverse complement strand
CCCCGGAGAAGCTCGTGAGGATCCGCCCCGATACGGGCCCTCCGATGACTCCCGAAAGAGTGATGGCGGTCATGAAGCCCGCGACCATCCGGGCACGATGGGCCCGGGTGAACCAGTAGGTGAGGTAGAGAATGATGCCGGGGAAGAACCCCGCCTCGGCCACGCCGAGAATGAACCGGAGAACGTAGAACGACGTCTCGCCTTTCGTGAACATCATGGCGGCGGAGACGAGCCCCCAGAGGATCATGATGCGCGCAATCCAGATCCTCGCGCCCACCCGCTCGAGGATGAGGTTGGAGGGCACTTCGAACAGGAAGTAGCCGATGAAGAAGATACCGGCGCCGATCCCGTAGACGGTGTCGCTGAAGCCGAGAGCCTTCTGCATCTGGAGCTTGGCGAAGCCGACGTTGACGCGATCCAGGTAAGCGAGGACGTAACAGAGGAAGAGAATCGGAAGAAGACGCCATGCCACCTTGCGGTAGGTCGCCTCTTCGAACGGGCTCATCGGGACCGCTTCCATCTCCAAAGCGCCAGAAACGAACCACCGAAGACCGTCATGACCAGTCCCCACCAGAGATTCACGTTCCACCCGAGCGAGCGCTCATAGATCGCTGGATCCGACACGAGCCCATATGCGGCGAGCACCAGTCCGGTGAGGGCGAAGAGGCTTCCGACGAAGAAGTGAAGTTGTCTTTCCATTCTTCAACTCACCAGAACCAGAGGTTCAACGCCACCGCGCCCGCGAGAACGAGGATCGCGAGGACTGCGGGACTCGCGAAACCGAGCCGGCGCGTCTCGGCGGGCCGAGGTGTCGCCGAGTAGACGAGGCCGACGAGCTCCTCGACGGGCTTCGGACGCGTCCTCAGGCTGACGGCGATGGTCACGAAGAAGCAGACCGTCCAGGCGGTGATGGCCCCGTAGTAGTTCGAGGCCATGTCGCTTCGATAGGAGAGAGCACCCGCGACCACCAGCAGGTAGTGCGCCGCGGCGGAGCCCGTTCCCGCGAGCAGGCCATAGAACGCTCCCGGCGCCGTGGCCCGCGCCCAGAACATCCCGAGGAGGAAAGTGGCGAAGAGCGGCGCGTTGAAGAACGAGAACAGGAGCTGCATGTAGTCCATGACGTTGTTGAAGAAGAACACCAGGTAGGCGGCGGCGACGCTCGCGAGCGTGCCGAAGACGGTGGCCGCTCTCCCGACGGCGAGATAGTGCGCATCCGGCCGGCCCGGGCGCAGATAGGCCTGATAGATGTCGTAGGTCCAGACGGTGTTGAACGCGGTGACGTTTCCCGCCATCCCGCTCATGAAGCTCGCGAGGAGCGCCGTGAGCCCGAGACCGAGGAGACCCGGCGGGTAATAGCGGGCGAGCATGAGGGGAAAGGCCATGTTGTAATTCTCGCCGAGCTCTTCGGGAATGGTGACCAGAGCCACGAGGCCGGGAAGGATGACGAGAAGGGGGAAGAGCATCTTGGGAATGGCGGCGATGAGCGGGGCCCGGCGCGCGGCCTCGAGATTCTTGGAGGCGAGCGCCCGCTGTACGACGAGAAAGTCCGTGCACCAGTATCCGAAGGAGAGCACGAAACCGAGACCCATGAGGGTACCGAAGAACCCGACCCCCATGGGGTTCTGGTCCGGATCGGCGAGCACCGACCAGGTGTGAGCGAAGCCCTCGGGAAGCCGCGCCTCGAGCCCCGAAAAGCCTCCGACTTCGGTCAGGCCGAGGATGGCCATCGGCAGAAGTCCGAAAACGATGAGGAAGAACTGCAGGACCTCGTTGAATATCGATGAAGTGAGGCCCCCGAAGAAAATATAGACCAAAACGATCGTGGCGGAGAGCAGGATGCTCGCGTGGAGGTTCCAGCCGAGCATCAAGTTCAGCACGATAGCCATGGCGTACATGTTGATGCCCGACATCGCGACCGTCATCACCGCGAAGGAGATCGCGTTGAGGCCGCGGGTCCGCTCGTCGAAGCGAAGCTTCAGATACTCGGGAACGCTCCGCACGCGGCTCCCGTAGTAGAACGGCATCATGAAGATCGCGAGGAACACCATCGCCGGGATCGCCCCCACCCAGTAAAAGTGGTTGGTGAGCATCCCGTACTTGGCGCCGTTCGCCGCCATCCCCATGACCTCGAGGGCGCCGAGGTTCGCGGCGATGAAGGCGAGTCCCGTCACCCAGCTCGGAAGCGAGCGGCCGGAGAGAAAAAAATCCTCGCTGGTCCGCATCCGTCCCTTGAGGGCAAAGCCCACAGCGAGGACGAAGACGCCGTAGATGCCGAGGATGACGTAGTCGACGAGGTGAAGCTCCATAGCGCTCGATCAAAGGATCTCGGAGTCGACGAAAATCGTGTTCACGAACGAGCCGCCACGGTGTTGTTGATCAGGATGGGGTCCCAGGCGCCGATGTCCAGGTATGTGATCTCCTCGACCTTCAGATAGTCGAAGAGGAAGCCGGCCACGACGTCCTCCCCGCACTGGGAATGGGAGACCTTAGCCTGGTCCAGTGCGGGCGGAACTGAGCTGCGCCCGGTATCTTCGGGAGCGCGACCCAGACGGCGCTGGCCGACGACGCCCAGAGGCACTCCCGAAATCACCCCGCCGAATCCCAGAAGGAATTCTTTGCGACCGACTTTCATGGATTCCTCCCGTAATAGCCGGGGGAGGATATCAGAAACGTGAGAACGAAGGGCTGCTGCGTTCGCGGGCGAGCGAGGGAACTTGCCCTACGGGTTAGTCGTCGAAGAAGTGGAACTGCTACAATCACTTCGAAAGTGGGGCAGAGTCGCGCTATGGCCACCGAGTTCGTTCTCAATCCGGACAAAGAGTATGAGATCGTCGACGGCCGCCCGCAGGAGAAGGGGATGGGCGGAGCGAGGCACAGCGGCATCAGCACAAGGCCTCATCGCGCGGTTGGCCCCGTACGTCGAGGCGGGCGGGTTTGGTGCGGTTTACGGCCCGGACGCAACCTTCAAGATAGGCCGAAACGAAAGGCTCCCTGACGTCTCCTTCGTCGCCGCCGCCCGAATACCCCCCGAGGGTGAGCCGGAGGGTCCCTGGCCTATCGCGCCGGATCTAGCGGTCGAGGTCATCTCACCGAACGATCTTTATGAGGCGGTGCTAGGCAAGGTGTACGAGTACTTGAGCGCCGGTGTGCGCCAGGTATGGGTGATCTCGCCGGAGAAGCAAGCCGTAACCGTTTACAAAACTCCGAGCGAGGTTGTCCTGCTGGAAGCGAAAGACGACTTGACCGGCGCCGACCTGGTCCCGGGCTTCCGCTGCCCGGTGGCGGAGCTGTTTCGAATTCCCTCTCCTCGCTGACGTGTCTCGACACCTCGGGGAGGTTTCCGAGGGCTAGAGCGTCAGGCCAACTCGGCTCGACTTGGTTCCGACAGCTTGTCCTCGCTCGGATAACGTAGGCAGTGGCATAGGGCGTAAGCGTGATAGCAGCCTCGATCCAGCGCTCGAAGCCAGGCTCGTAGTCGCCCGCCAGCGAGATCAGTCGCTCAATGTCGTGCGTGCGCTCCGGCCGATGGTCATGAAAGGAGAGGAAGCCCTTGATCGCTTTTCGGCGACTTGCTGGCAATGGTAGACGGCGACGTCGAGGTGGCCGTCCGGCAAGCCCCAATCTGGCGCGCGGTATCGAGGTCATTGCGGGCTTTGACAAGCCACGCTCGCACCAGCTCACCTTTGGCATCATCCATAGATTCGGCGTCCGCGCTCGAGAATCTCCGCTTCGAGGGAAGCGCGGACTCCGCGGAAGCGCTCGAGCTCTGCCCGGGTTTTCACCAGAATGTCCTTGGCCAGGCCCAGCCCGCGAAGAGAGCGGTGCGCCCTTTGAGCGCGGCGAATCGATGGCTCATCGCTTTCACGAACGACTACCAGGAGGTCCAGGTCGCTGCCCTCATCAGGTTCACCCCATGCGTGCGAGCCGAATATCCAAACCTGATCGAGCTGGAACTCTGCCGCGAGTCGGCGGGTGATTTCTTCGAGCAGGCTCTCACTGACGCTCTTCACGGATTGGACTCTAACACGATGGGAGGAGCCTCAACGTGGCCAGCGGCCTTGCGGCGGCGACGTGCCAGAGGATCCCGATCCGGTTCGTAGCCATCACCGCCAGGATCCTTCCGTGACACGTCCCGAGAAAAGGAGACGCGCCGCATGCCGATGAAGCCCCCTCGGACGGGAGAAAGCTCCCGGCGGCTCGGGATATCCCCTAACCTCACCCGGTCATATTCTCCAACCGCCAGAAACGATCCGTCCGCTGAAAGTCTTCGTTAGGTAGTCATCATCAAGAGGTGTCGCCTTTACACCCACATTTCTTTCACCCTATAGTCAACCTCATAGAGGAGGAGCTATGACCCTAGCTGAAGTTCTGCCCGTGGTTCGTCAATTAACTGCCCCGGAGAAACTAAAACTGATTCGCCTCTTGGCGGAGGATTTGGACAAAGAAGATGCTATCGCGTCCTTCGAGCACAAAGTTTACAATCTGCCTACTCCCTATGATTCATACGGAGCGGCACAGGTCCTAGCAGATGCCCTGGCGGCTGCTCACGAGACAGGGGTCTGACAGATGCGTTTCCCGTATTTGACGGCGGACCCGCCGAGATTCCCCGCAGCGCCCCTTCGCCGGCACCTTGGCCGGCCGGCCGTTCGCGAGAAATCCGTTCCAGTCGCTTTACTCAATCGTAAGACGAAGCACGGGGCCGTCTAGTCGAATACGGTACCTGTTCATGAAGTCGCGCCCGATGATCGCGTATTCGATCGGCATCGCGATCACCGCAAAATTGTTGAGCGCGATGTGTTCCAGTTCGAGCCGCTCCGTCCGATAGACAATCCGATTCTCGGCCGGAACACCGGCCCCTCCGACGAGCAGGATGGAAATCGGCTGAAGCTCCAACGCCTCGGCCAGCCGCTCCGGGACAGGAGGTCGAGTCGGCTCCCGAATCGATCAGAGCTTCCACCGTTTCCACCAACGAGCCCTGGGATACGCGGAGGTCGACCACAGGAGCCGGCGGGAGGAATTGCACCGAGCCGATGCGGCTCCGGCATTGGTAGATCCTGCCCTTTTACCTTGAGGAACGGTTGTTCATCGGTAAAAGGGCAAGACCCCCTTTCAAACCGTGCATGCGGATTTCCCGCACACGGCTTACCGATGGTCTTCTTGACAGAGCATGCACGTCAGCGTGTTCATCCCGGCCTCGCCCGCGAGCGCGCGTGTCACTTCGCGCCCGTTGATTCGTGCGTTGTCGCGACAAGCGCCGCCGCTCGGCTACTGTCCATAGCTCGCGTTGAGGTCGTTGCACTTGAACGGCGCACGTACGTGCGTCGGGGTTGTTAGGTCCGCTCTTGGCGGCCATTCCCTCGCGCTTACCCTCGCTTCGAGCGTGACCAAAGCAGGGCGCCTTCCCTCCCGTCACGTTCTGCAGCGTGACGATCAACGGTACAATGAGCCCCTCGGACTTCCGCTGCGCATCGGTCGACTTCGCCTTTGGCTTATACGACGCGACTTGCCCTGACCGGGGCCACGCAGACGGATCTCTCGTGTTCCGCACTCTTCCTTGTACGCGTGTTGCTCCCCCTACCCCGCCAGGAAGAAACACGTGCTCCGGTGCTCGCGTGTCCCTTGTTGCCTTCGCCGTGACATGAGCGGCTCGGCTCCCGGATTGTAAATGTGTCGAGGCTGCAGGCTTCACTTCATGTTGCGGCCCGCGTACGTGCTCCCCGCTGAACAGCTTGCGCCGCTTCACGGGCTTTTGACATCCCGCTCGGGCACCGGGATCTCTCCCGCGTACCTGGGACCTGCTTCTCGGCTCTCCGGCGATTACCGACGCGGGACTTGCACCCGCTAGAAAAGCGCAGCTCGAAGATTGGTCCTCGCCGCTTCGCGGCTTGGTCCTCTCTTCTTCACGACGCACTATGCTGGCATTTTACGGCTGAACCGAAGGGGACGAGACTCGCGGAATTGTTTTGCGCTGTCCGACGTAGCCGAAATAGACGGGAGCGTCACCGTAGCGCTCGAAGAAGCGGCCGACGAGGGCCTGGAAATCCGCGTCAGAATCCACAACTTCTCCACGATGAACCGCGACGAAGACTTCGTCGTAGCGCTCGCGAAGTTCGGGCGCAAGATCTTCGAATGAACTACGCTCGCTCTCGAAGCCGCGCTGGAACTTGAGGGTCTTGGTGGTTTGGCTCAAGTCGAAATCTCCAATTCTATTGTAACCCGGGAGGCTTGGCACCTGCATCGGTCAAGCGTGCAAGCTAGACGACGCTATGCCCGTCGAGCTGAACATCGGGGCGGGGTTTGAACCCGCGACCTTTGGGTTATGAGAGGGTAGAGGGAGCCGCTGAGAGCAACACAGCGCAACCGATGTCAATGAATTCGTGGCTTTCTCTCGTCCCCTTCTGCTGCGGTTAGCCGAGTCACGCGGGACTCAGTTCGTTATGTTCTATAGGCGTAAAGCAAAAAGCAGCCGGCTCCAAACAAGAGCCGGTACCACGCGAATAAGTTCATGGGGTGCCGCGCGAGATACGAGAGAAGCCAGTGGATCGACGCGAAACCTACGATGGCGGAAGCGGCGAAGCCAGCGGCAAGCGGTGGAAGATATGCGGCGAAGCCCGGAAGCTCCACCAGGTCCTTGACCGCGAGGACCGCGGCGGCAATGAGGATGGGAATCGACATCAGAAAGCTGAAGCGAGCCGCTGACGGCCGCTCCAGGTGGCAGAGCATCCCTCCGCAAATCGTCGCCGCCGAACGGGAAACTCCGGGAAGAAGTGCGAGCGACTGGCTCGCGCCGATGATGAGGGCATCTCGCCAGGTGATCGATTCGAGGCCGCGGCTCCGTCGGCCGATTTTCTCGGTCACGACGATCAACCCCGCTCCCAGGGTCAGGATCCCGGCGACGGCGATCGGGCTTCGATGCAGGCTCTCGAAGAAGGGCTTGAACGCGAGTCCGACGAGGACCGCAGGCACCGTTGCCAGCACGATGAGCCAGCCGAGCCGGGCTTTTTCCGTCGCGAGCGGACGACGCTCCCGGAGACCCCAGAGGGTGGCGCGGGCGATCTCCATCAGATCTTTCCGGAAGTAGGCGATCACCGCGACGACGGTTCCGAGCTGGAGGAGCACGTTGGAGACGAAGGCGACTTTGGGGTCGAACTTCCATCCGACGAGCCACGGGACCAATATGAGGTGCGCGGTCGACGATATGGGAATGAACTCGGTTACCCCCTGGACGACCCCGAGAATCAGGGATTGGAAGAAGCTCATCCGGACACTTTAATGGGACTCCTCCTCTAGTTGAACCCCTTCCAGCAAGTCAGCATTCCTCCCAGCCCGTCGTCGCGGAAGCGCCGCTCGCACACTGGCCATTCGGCCGCGAGACAGAGCGGCCGGGTGGGATAGGTGTCCGGATAGTCGTAGCACGTGAGCGCGCAGGGCTGCGCGTTGCACGCCTGGCTCTTCGGCGGCGCGGGCGCCGCGGGTGACGTCGCTTTCCATGCGCTCACCGTCACCGCTCGAGTTTGCGTTCCACCGCCGCAGCTCTTGCTGCACTTGCTCCAAGCCCCGGTGGTGTAGGCGGCGGCGTATCCCTGGGTCGTCTGCGTGCAGGCACGCGCGGTCTCGGGAGGGGTTGTTCCCGAATCGAGGCTCCATGCCGTCTCGGTAAGTTCTCTCGTTTCAGTCCCCGGACGACTGCAGCCGTCGGCAGCGCCCGACGTGCACGTCCATTCGCCCGTTCCCGTGCAGCTTCCCCACGAGCCGGACTCCCAGGTGGCGGCGTAGATGGGAACGGTGGCCGACGCGGTGGCCTCTCCTCCCTTGCCGTCACTCACGACGACGCTGACTTGGAGCTCCCCCGACTGAGAAGCCGAACAGGTGATTCGATCTTCGTTCCCGTTACCGCAACCCGTCCAGTTGAAGCCTGGGGGATCGCCATCGGGATCCTCCGCGGAGGCAGTAAACGTCACCGTGCACCCGACCGAGCAGCTGGCGGTATAGCTCACCGTTACTGTCGGCTGTTGATTGTCCGCCGGCACTCGAATCTCGAACGCGGCGCTAACGGAGTAGGGACCGGCACCCGCCGGGTTGACTCCCCTCACCGACCATTCGAGCGGAACGTCGACCGGGAGCGCAGCGTCCGGCTGGAACGAGGTTCCGGAAATTTCTTGCTGGATGACGAGGCCTTCATCGTCTCCCCTCAGAACCACGAGCTCATACGACGTGGCGCCGTCGACCGGACCCCACGAGAAGCTCGGTCGTGGATTGCCGATTGTACCGCCCGGCCAGTTGGGAGCCGGTGCCGCGGCGGGAGGCAAACCATCTTCGAACTGCACTTCGAAGGGAAGAAAGGAGGTCGCGGGTCCGGTCCCGCATGCGTTATTTCCTCGAACGCTCCAGTAAAGCGGCTCTCCGGCGGGAATCGGCGAGTCGAGAAGGATGGACGTCCCCGCGACACCGGACTTCTGGACCAGATGAGCATCGTCCTGGGCACGGAACACGTCGAGAGAATACCAGTCGGCTCCATCGACTGGGTTCCAGGTGAATGTGGGCAGCGACGACCCGACGGTCCCGAGCGGCGCATCCGGCGACGGCGCTTCGGTGGGAGGACTCGCGCAGCTCGAAGGCAGCGTCTGCCCCAACGGGAATCGGAATCGACCCAGAACCGCGAAGTGATCCGACAGATAGTTGTGTTGCCACGGGTAGGCGAACTTCCGTATTTCGTTCGTGGCACTCGAGGGTCGGATCACGCGGTTCCAGAAGAGTACGTAGTCCAGAAGCTGGTTCTTGATGTTGCTGTAAGGGAACCCCTGGACCGGGGGATGGGTCGCGTCGAGAGTGCTCAGCATCCGCGGGTACTCTCCATGAGCTCCGTAGAAGTCGATGTTGAAGTCCCCGCCCATGATTACCGGCTCGTTGAATCTTATCGGCCTGCGGGTCATGAACAGGAACATCTGGATGAGCTGGCCGTAACGGGCAATGCGATCGCCTTCGTCGTCGCCGGCGTCGGTGTGGGTCCCGACGATGTGGTAGATCTGCCCGCCCTTGTCGATGCGCGCGTATTTAGCGCCTTTCTTCACGAAAACGCAGTCGACATCGTCATCCAATGGCCAGTCGCCCGAGCAAGGTCCGTAGAGCGTTTGGGCTTCCGCCTGAATCGGCCACTTGCTGACGATGAACACTCCTCCATCCTGTTTCACGCCGTCGTCCTCGCCCAGAATCCCGCTTTGGTGAGGATACTCGTCGCGGAGGCGTTCGCGGAGCAACTGCCGATGCGAGTCGCTGAACGCTTCCTGGAAAATGATCACGTCGTGCCCGTGGATCTCCTGGTGGTATGTGATGTTTATGACTCTTTCGCTATTGGTCGGGCCCCAGGGGGCGTTCTGTCCGAACGGAAGCAGCGCGATGTTGTAACTGAGAACGTCGAGTGAGGCTCTCGGTCCCGGGTCGCAGGGGCTTTCGACGGTAAAGCCCTTGGACTCACTGAGCCGCTCGGTCGGGAGCCACACGCTCACGAAGTGGATTCCGCAGGCAGCGCTCGCGGGAACGGTGAACGTCATCAGGGTCTCGCTCACCCGCGACCAGGCGATGGGGACCTCGGCATAGTCGTGGCCCAACGGTTCGCCGAAGTGGAGCTTGACCTTCGCCAAAGGATGAAAGAGAAAGCCCGATTCGTGATGCACCTCGACGACCGATCCCGGTGGACCCGCGACCGGGCTCACATGGATCTCCGAGACCTCGAAAATCGTCTGATCGATGACTACCAAATGCTGGAGTGACTGGCCGAACCACCCGACGCCCTCATGGAGCATCGAAAGCTCGGTGGTCGCGGTCTCCTGAAACGGGGCTTCGATCCCGAAACGGAAGGTGAAGCTCTCTCCCGGCGCCACTTCGACGTCGGGAGGCAGCTCGAAGCGAGTCCCGACCGGGATCAAGTCGCCGTCTTTCACCGCGAGCTTGAATCCCTGGGAGCCATCGCCCGGCCCATCACCGAGCCGCGACCAGGTGGTGATGCCGGTGTTCGAGACCGTGACCTCTACTTGATGAGGTGTGCGGTTCACGACGCGAAGCGGGAGGCTATGAGACTGGATCTCCGCGTTGTCATCCGTCGAGCCCGTCGAGATCCAGGTGGCGATCGATGCCCGCCCGAACCACTCCTGGTACTCCTCGACCATTCGCCACTGGAATAAGTGCGCCCCTACCGTCGTGGGCGCGGTAATCGTGAAGTGGAACGTGTGCACGCCGCCGGGAGGGACCGGCGCATCCAGCTCGACGCGATTGAGCCCCCAGGTGTAAACGTTCTCCGGGTACCCGCTTCCGAGGAAGTAGTTCTCACGGGAGTCCCAGGTCGAAGCCCCGGTGTTCTCCATGGTGACGGAGACGTTCGCGGTATCACCAGGGAGCATGACCGTCGGCACGGTCTGCGAGACGAAGTCCGCGTTGTTGTACCGACCTACGGTGACGATCACATTCGGCGACGCCTCCCCGAACCACTCGACGGTCTCCTGCACCATCCGCCACCGGAACTCGTACGGTCCCGAAATCTCCGGTGCGGTGATGGAGAATCGGAACGTGACCTCCTGATCCGGCCCGACGGGGGCGTCGAGCACCGCCCTCGCGAGACCCCAGGTCCAGTTGTTCTCCGGGCTCTGGCTTCCGAGGAAGAACTGCGCTGGGTCCCACGTCGACGAGCCCGTGTTCTTCATGGTGACGGTGACGTCCGCCGAGGCGCCGGGAAGGATCTGCTGGCTCGGCACCGTTTGCGCGACGAAGTGCGCGTCGTTCCAGGGTGCCACGACCGCGATGGGCCGATTGGGCGTCCGGTCTCCGAAGAACTCGACGTATTCCTCGAGCATCTGCCACTGGAAGTCGTAGGTGTCCTGAGTCGCGGGTGCGGTGATGGTGAAATTGAACGTCTTCTGCTGGCCGGGGGCGACCGGGCCTCCGAGCTCCACGCGGTTCAGCCCCCACGTTCGGTTGTTCTCGGGATTCTGACTTCCCAGGAAGTAATTTCCCGAAGGGGTCCATGTCGTGCCGCCGGTGTTCTCCACGGTGATTTCGACGGTTGCCGTCTCACCGGTCATCATCGCGATCGGAACCGACTGAGAGATGAACCGAGCCCGGTTGGCGGGGGCCACCACCGGTGTCGGGAGGTTGGGCGTCTTGCCGCCGAACCACTCCACGTCCTCCTGAAGCATTTGCCACTGAAAACCGTAGACGCTGGGAGTCATGGGGGCGGTGACATTGAACGTGAAAGTCTTTTGTTGCCCAGGCGCGACCGGACTCCCCACACTCACCCGATTCAGGCCCCAGTTGTAGTTGTTCTCGGGATTCTGGCTTCCCAGAAAATAGTCGCCCTCCCACCTCGTCGATCCGTTGTTCTCCATCGTGATCGAGACCGTCTTCGTCTGGCCCGGAAGAAAGCTCGGCGGAACCGAGAACGCGATAAACCGGGCGTTGTTGCTAGGAGCGACAACCTGAATGCCCAGCTGCGTCGCGGACTCGCCGAACCACTCGCGGTTCTCCTCGAGCATCTGCCAGTGAAATTCGTACAGACCGGGTGTCGTTGGAGCAACGATGGTGAAGCTGAAGTTCTTGCGCTGTCCGGGCGCGACTTGCGCGTCCAATGGGACACGATTGAGTCCCCAGGTGTAGTTGTTCTCGGGGCTCTGGCTTCCCAGGAAGTAGGCGCCCGGCGTCCAGGGCCTGGTCCCAGTGTTCTCCATTCGCACCACGACGGTCGCGGTTTGACCGGGTAGAAGCGTCTGCGGAACGGATTGCGAAAAGAAGACGGCATCGTTGAACTGAGCGGCGGCGAAGCCCGGCGACAAGCAGGAGACAACGCACACGAGAACGGAACGGATAAAACGACTCATGGCAGGTACCCCCGAACGAGACGTCGAGATGGGAATCGAACTCTACTGAAGCCGCACCGTACGGGTCAAGAGGTTTTCATCCAAGTTGTCATCCCGTGGAAAAAAGCGTAGGCTCCAGCCCCCAATGACCCTGATTCGCGCCTTCATCTGTGTTGCGATCACCTCGACCGTCGGCCGTGCCGCGCCGAGACCGGTGATCCTCGACGTCGACCCCGGTATCGACGACGCCCTCGCGATCCTTCTCGCCGTTCGTTCGCCGGAGCTCGACGTGCGCGCCGTGACCGTGGTCTTCGGAAACGTCGAGCTCGAGCTCGGCGTTTCGAACGCTCTGAAGATCCTCGAGCTCGCGGGGCGCTCGGACATTCCCGTCGGGCGCGGAGAAGCATCGCCTCTCGTGGGTGAGGCGCTCACCGCGAAGAACATCCACGGTGACAACGGTCTCGGGAACGTGACCCTGCCCGAGCCGAAGGCGAAGCTCTATCCGGGAGGAGCCCTTCGCCTCATTGCCGAGACGCTCGCGGCGAGCTCCGAGCCCGTGACGCTCCTCCCCGTCGGACCGCTCACTAACATCGCGCTCTTTCTCAAGGCTTACCCCGAGCTTCGTCCGAAGATACGGGAGATCGTGAGCATGGGCGGAAGCGCCGCCGCCCCGGGGACGGTCAGGCCGACGGTGTCGTTCAACATCCTCAACGATCCCGAAGCGGCGGCAATCGTCTATCGATCGGGGATTCCGGTCACCATGGTCGGTCTCGACGTGACTTCGAAGACGGTTCTCACGCCGGAGCGCGTCGCCCGGTTCTCCACGAGCTCCGATCCGATCGAGCGCTTCGTCGGGGCTGTCGTCGCTTTTCATCGAAACGTGCGCGGCGCGGAGGGAGTCGTCGTCCACGATCCTCTGGCGGTGGGAGCGGTCATCGACCCCTCGTTCGTCGTGACCGAGCTTCTGCCGGTGGACGTCGAGCTGCGAGGCGAGCTGACCCGGGGCCAGATGGTGGTCGATCGCCGCGCCGATGCCACATGGAGGACTGGCGCTCCTCGGTCGACGCGGGTCGCGCTCGACGTCGACGCCGAGAGGTTCCTCTCGTTTCTCCTCGAACGACTTTCCTCCGAGGGGCACTGACCGTTCCTTTACGGTGGCTAGGTGCTGAAGGGCGAAAAAGCAGGGGCAAGGAAGCTGGCCTCGGCGCAGAGACGAGAAACAGCGCTCAGGGCCGCTAAAGCGAGGTGGGGGCACAAAGATCAAAATGCGCAAGAATTAACGGTTGCGGTTAGCGTGGTGTCAGCGCTAAAATTAGAGATCTCAACGGGCTCTTGCGAGGAGGGCAATGATGGATCACAAAAAGATTCACGAAATCTTGGAATCCTGCCCCTCTGCTGTGCGCCTTCAGGGAATCATCGACAAACATTTAGAGGGCTTCTCCGAAGAGGAGCAAAAGGCAATGGTTACAGAAGCCCTTTCTGTCGAAGTTCGTGGCAAAAGTCGCGAAAAGCTTGAAGACCAGCCTCAAAAGCTTCCATACCGTCGTAGAGCTTGAGCTTGTGTAGGGCTTCTCGGAAGCCGGCTTCGTCATCCGCTTTTTGCGAATTCCCAAGCCTTTTCGATTATGTATTTCCCTCCTTCTCCCTTCACAAACCGTCTGGAGAACTGAGGCTCGTCATCATCCTTCTGTTTCTTCTTTTGCATCGTCTTGTACCATACGATCAGGATGTCCATACGACGGTTCAATAGCAAGCGGTGCCCCTGCACTTGTTAGGCTCTGCCTCGATGGTCACGCTGCGAGCGCTCGTCTGCTTTCGATCTTGCTAGCCTTCGCCTTCGCCCTCCGCGGCCAGTAATCCTGGACGTCGGTCCCGGCATCGACGACGCCATCGCGATTTTCTCGCCGCTGGTTCGCCGGGGCTCGACGTGCGCGCCATAACCCGTCGTCTTCGGGAACGCCGAGAGGTTTCTCGCGTTTCTCATCGGACGGCTTGCCGCACGCTAGCCTCCTCGGATACCCTCGCCTCGCGTTGAGAAGACGAGACTTCCTCGGTCACTCCTTCCTCGCCGCCTGCGGCGCCTGCCTTTCGGCCCGCGGCGAGGTCGACGGCGCTGCCGTCCTCGACCTGCAGCTCGGCTGGCTTGCCGGAGGAAACCAGCTCGGAGAAGTGGTCGCCCAGCGGCTCGGGTTCTTCAAGGAAGAGGGCCTGCACCTCGAGATCCACCCGGGAGGACCCCACATCGATGGTGTGGGCATCGTCGCCTCCGGCCGCTACCGTGTGGGCGAGCTCGCCTCGAGCCCTTCGCTCATGCTCGCAGTGTCCCAGGGAATTCCCATACGGGCCTTCGGCGTCTGCGTCCAGGAACATCCTTATTCATACTTCTCACTTCCTTCGAAGCCGGTGCGGACGCCCGAGGACATGATGGGAAAGAAGGTGGGGACGAACGCCACCGGGCGGATTCTTCTCGACGCTCTCCTGGCGAAGCACGGGGTCGATCCCGCCGCTCTCGAAGTCGTGGTGATCGGGTCCGCCATGACGCCCCTTCTCACGGGTCAGGTGGACGTGGTCACCGGCTGGACCACGAACGTGACCGCGCTCAAGCCGCTCGGTCCCGACCGCGTCACTATGCGCCTTTGGGATCAGGGCATCCGGCTCTACGCGATGCCGTACTACGCGACGAACGATACCCTCGCAAACGAGCCTCATCTCCTCGAGGCGTTTCTTCGCGCCGCCGGCCGCGGCTGGGAGCTCGCCTATCGTGAGACCGAGAGGGCGGTCGGGATCCTCGTCGAGGAGTACCCCATACTCCGCTACCAGGACGAGCTCGATGCGGCGCGGGAGCTCCTCACCTACGTGTTCACCGAAAAGACCCTCGAGCGCGGCTGGGCCACGATGGACCGCGAGACCTGGCAGGAGCAAATCGTGAGCCACGACGAGCTCGGTCAGTTCACCAAGCGCGTGCCCTCGGTCGAGGACGTGATGACCCTCTCGATTCTCGAAGCGACGGCGGACAGCCGGCCTCGCTTGGAGGCTTCTTGACCGAGGTCGTCTCGCTTCGAAACGTATCGGTGAAGTTTACGTCCGATCGGGGCGAGACCGAGGCCCTGCGCGACGTGAGCTTCGAGCTCCCGCGCGGAGGCTTTCTCTCCATCCTCGGCCCCTCGGGATGCGGGAAATCGACGCTCCTCCGCGTCGTCGCCGATCTCGTGCCGCCGTCTTCCGGCAGCCTCTCGCTCTTCGGAAGATCTCCGTCGGAGGCGCGCCGCGCGAGGGACCTTGGCTTCGTCTTCCAGGACGCTGCCCTTCTACCCTGGCGGACGGTGCGCGAGAACGTCGAGCTTCCACTCGAGGTCGGAGATGGGAGGCGCCTTTCGGAGAAAGCGTCGAAGCCAGAGGACCTCCTGGAGCTCGTCGGCCTCTCGCAGTGGCACCGCGCGTTCCCTCACGAGCTCTCCGGCGGCATGCGTCAACGAGTCTCGATCGCGCGCGCTCTCGTGACCGGACCCAAGGTCCTCCTGATGGACGAGCCCTTCGGCGCCCTCGACGAGATCACTCGAGATCGGCTGAACGACGAGCTCCGCCGCATCTGGAAGGAGACGGGGACGACGATTCTCTTCGTGACCCACAGCATCCCCGAGGCCCTCTACCTCGGAGAGAGAGTCCTGATGCTCGCCGCGCACCCCGGGCGTGTGCGCGAGATGGTTGCGACCAAACTTCCGGCGACGAGGGAGCTCTCGCTCCGGGAGACGCCGGATTTCGTCAAGCAGGCGGGAGAGCTGCGCGGAATCCTGGAGACCTGCGGATGACCCGGCGGCGCGTGCTTCCGGCAGCGGCTCTCGTGGGGATACTCCTCCTCTGGTGGCTTGCGGTCGTCCTCTTTCGCATCCCGGAGTACATCATCCCGTCGCCCGTTCACGTGGCGCGGACGCTCTTCGGAGACTTCGGCACGATCGCGAGAAACCTCGTACCCACGGCGATCGAGAGCGTCCTCGGGTTCCTTCTCGGGAACTTGCTCTCGATCGCCGTCGCCACGATCTTCGTCCACCAGAAAACGGTCGAAGAGGCCCTCTTCCCCCTCGCCATCATCGTGCGTTCCATCCCCATCGTCGCCCTCGCCCCCATCCTGGTTCTCCTCTTCGGCAACGACATGGCGCCCAAGGTCATCATCGCCGCTCTCGTCTGCTTCTTCCCCACGCTGGTGAATATGGTGCGCGGGCTCTCTTCAGTGAACCCCCAGGCTCTGGAGCTCATGAAGATCCTCTCGGCGACGAAGGCCGAGGTCTTCTGGAAGCTCCGCATCTACAACTCGCTCCCCTACCTCTTTGCCGCTCTGAAGATCGCCGCGAGCGCTTCGGTCATCGGGGCGATCGTCGGCGAATGGATCGGCGCTACCGAGGGCATCGGCGCCCTCATCATTCACGCGACGTACAATTTCGATACCGGTCTTCTCTACGCCGCCATCACCGCCGCCTGCGTCTTCTCGGTCGCCTTCAC
>CAZKNR010000415.1:0-15561 GCA_964553925.1 uncultured Acidobacteriota bacterium | reverse complement strand
GCTCCGGAAGCTGATGTTCTTGTCCGTCTTCGCCAGCACCTTGGTGATCGCCGCCGTCAGCGTCGTCTTCCCGTGGTCCACGTGACCTATCGTCCCCACGTTCATGTGCGGCTTCGTCCGGGCGAATTTCTCTTTCGACATGATTATCTCCCCGTCACCTTGGCCACCACTTCTTCGCCGACGCTCTTTGGTGCCGCTTCGTATTGATGGAAATGCATGGTGTAGGTCGCGCGCCCCTGCGTCGCCGAGCGAAGGTCGGTCGCGTAGCCGAACATCTCCGCGAGAGGCACGAGGGCGGTAATCACCTGGGCGTTTCCCCGGGCCGTCATTCCCTGGATGCGCCCGCGCCTCGAGTTCAGATCCGCGATTACCTCACCGGTGTAATCCTCGGGCACCACCGCCTCGACCTGCATGATGGGCTCGAGGAGAACGGGATCCGCGCTCCGGACCGCTGCCTTGAAGGCCATCGATCCCGCGATCTTGAAGGCCATCTCGGAGCTGTCCACGTTGTGGTAAGAGCCGTCGAAGAGGCGGACGCTGATGTCGACCATGGGGTAGCTCGCGAGCGGCCCCTGCTCCATCGCCTCGATGATCCCCTTCTCCGCCGCGGGAATGTATTCCCGGGGGATGGTGCCGCCCACGATGTCGTTCACGAACTCGAACTTCACACCGGGCTTCGGCGAGACCTCGAGCCAGACGTGTCCGTACTGACCGCGGCCCCCGGTCTGGCGAATGTAGCGGCCTTCGGCCTCGGCATTTCTGCGAATGGTCTCGCGGTAAGCGACCTGGGGTTTACCGACACTCGCCGCTACGTTGAACTCGCGCAGCAAGCGATCGACGACGATCTCCAGGTGCAGCTCGCCCATCCCGCTGATGATCGTCTGGCCGGTGTCGGGATCGGTGAAGACCTTGAACGTCGGGTCTTCCTGGGTGAGCTTCCCTAGGGCGACGCCGAGCTTTTCCTGATCGCCCTTCGTCTTGGGCTCGATGACCACCGAGATCACCGGATCGGGGAAGTCCATCGACTCCAGGATCACCGGCTGGTCCTCGTCGCAGATGGTGTCCCCGGTCTGCACGTGCTTCAGCCCCACCGCGGCGGCGATGTCGCCGGCGTAGACCGCCTTGATGTCCTCGCGCTTGTTGGCATGCATCTTCAGGAGTCTGCCGATGCGGTAGCTGCGGTCGCGGCCGGAGTTGAGGACGCTCGATCCCGACTCCAGATATCCGGAGTACACCCGGAAAAACGCGAGCTGCCCCACGTAAGTGTCGGTCATGATCTTGAAGATCAGCGCCGCGAAGGGCGCGTCGTCGCTCGGCGGCCGCTCGACCGTCGCCGATCCGTCGAGGGTCTTGCCCACGACCGGAGGAATGTCGGTGGGCGCGGGGAGGAAGTCCACGACGGCGTCGAGAAGCGGCTGGACGCCCTTGTTCTTGAACGCGGTGCCGCAAAGGACCGGAACGATTCTGAGGGCGATGGTTCCCTTCCGAAGACCGGCTACGATCTCCTCAGCGGCGGGGGTGACCCCGTTCAGGTACTTCTCCATGAGCCGGTCATCGACCTCGCAGGCGGCCTCGATGATTTTGTCCCGGGCGGATTTGACCTCGTCGCGCATCTCCTTCGGAATCTCTTCGACGGAGAACTCGGCGCCCAGGGTCTCGTTTCTATAGACGATGGCTTTCTCTCGAATCAGATCGACGACGCCGATGAACGCTTCCTCGGCGCCCACCGGGAGCTGGACCAGCACCGGGTTGGCCCCGAGCCGATCCTTCATCATCGAGACCGCCCGCGGGAGGTCCGCTCCCGTTCGATCCATCTTGTTCACGAAGGCGATCCGGGGAACTCGATACTTGTCCGCCTGCCTCCACACCGTCTCGGACTGGGGCTCGACTCCGCCCACGGCGCAAAAGACGGCGACGGCGCCATCGAGCACGCGGAGCGAACGCTCCACCTCCGCGGTGAAATCCACGTGGCCCGGAGTGTCGATGATGTTGATTCGAAAGTCCTTCCAGAACGTGGTGGTCGCGGCGGAGGTGATGGTGATGCCGCGCTCCTGCTCCTGCTGCATCCAGTCCATGGTTGCCGTACCTTCGTGGACCTCACCGATCTTGTAGGTGATGCCGGTGTAATAGAGGATGCGCTCGGTGGTCGTCGTCTTACCGGCATCGATGTGCGCCATGATGCCGATGTTGCGCGTCCTCTCTAGTGGTACTTTGCGGGCCATGGTATCTGACTCTAAAGACAAAATCTTCCCAAATAGCTCTACCGAACGTTTCCGTTCCTTCGCCGGGAACTAGCGTCCCCGATATATGGAGCCGCTCGATTCCACGCTGCTTCCCGGAGGGCCGGAGGGCCGGAGGGCTGAAGGCCCTGAGGCCGGAAAGGGGAGCGGGCGTCGGAGCGCTCGAAGTGGTGGCTTCTCTTACTAGGCTTACCAGCGGTAGTGGGCGAACGCCTTGTTCGCCTCCGCCATGCGGTGCGTATCCTCCCGTTTCTTCACTGCGCCGCCCCGGTTCTGCGAGGCGTCGAGAATCTCGCTGGCGAGCTTCTCTACCATCGTCTTTTCCGGGCGCTCCCTCGCGTAGCTGACTAGCCACCGAAGCGACAGCGATGTCCTCCGCTCGGGACGAACCTCGACGGGAACCTGGTAGTTGCTGCCACCCACGCGCCGGCTCTTCACCTCGAGCGTGGGCTTGATATTGTCGATCGCCTTCTTGAATACCTTCAGGGGATCTTCCTGCGCGCGCTCTCGAATCTTGTCGAACGCGCGGTAGACGACTCCTTCCGCCGTGGCTTTCTTTCCCCGCTTCATCACTACGTTGACGAAGCTCGAAACCAGGTTGCTGTTATAGAGGGGGTCCGGCTGCGGCGCTCGCAGCGGTACCTCTCGTCGTCTTGGCATTTCTAGTGTCTTTTTCTGATCTAGTGTCTTTTCCTGGTTTGACGGTTAGGCTTTTGGCCGCTTCGTCCCGTACTTCGAGCGCCCGTTCTTGCGGCCATCGACGCCAACGGCGTCGAGCGAGCCGCGAACCACGTGATAACGCACCCCGGGCAGATCTTTTACCCGGCCTCCCCGGATGAGCACGATCGAATGCTCCTGGAGGTTATGCCCCACCCCGGGAATATACGTCGTGACTTCGATTCCGTTGGTGAGCCTGACGCGCGCTACCTTTCGGAGAGCAGAGTTGGGCTTCTTCGGCGTCGAGATGAAAACCCGGATGCAGACCCCCCGCCGCTGGGGACATCCCTGGAGCGCCGGGCTGTCGGTCTTCGACCCGGTCTTCTTCCGGCCTTTTCGAACCAACTGGCTGAATGTCGGCAAATCGAAACCGTTCTTTCTACCGTGAAAACGAAGTCAAAAACGCCTAAGTTCTTTCGTTCCAACAGGAAATCCCGAAGCCGATCGGGCTTCAGGACAACCCGCCGAGTCTAGCAATCAGGATGCCACTTTGTCAAGACCAGTTCAGAGCGGCTCCTCTTCCGACGGCATCCCTCCCTCGACCAGGAACTGCATCTCGCGCTCGAGGTCCTCTCCGGGAAGCTCCGGCCGCCGCTCGAGCGGCTGGGCCTCGGGGATGCCGACCGCCCGGTGAATCTCGAGTCCGGTCCCGGCGGGAATGAGCCGTCCCATGATCACGTTCTCCTTGAGACCGCGGAGGTAGTCGACCCGCCCGCTGATGGAGGCTTCCGTCAAAACCCGCGTCGTCTCCTGGAACGAAGCGGCAGAGATGAAGCTTTCGGTCGAGAGCGACGCCTTGGTGATTCCGAGGAGCATCGGCCTTCCCGTCGCCTGTCGGCCGCCCGCGGCGAGGACCTTCTCGTTGGACTCGGTGAACTTCCACCGATCGACGGTCTCGTCGATGAGAAGCTCCGTGTCGCCGACCTCTTCGACCTTCACCCAGCGCATCATCTGGCGCACGATGACCTCGATGTGCTTGTCGTTGATGAGCACGCCCTGGAGCCGGTAGACCTCCTGGATCTCGTTGACCAGATACTCCTGGAGCGCGTTCTCCCCGAGGACGTTGAGGATGTCGTGCGGGTTGATGGGGCCGTCCATCAAGGGCTCGCCTGCCTTGACCCGCTCGCCCTCCTGAACGTTGACGTGCACGCCGCGCGGAAGAGCGTAGTCCCGCACTTCGCCGCTGTCGGAGACCACCGAGATCTTCCGCATCCCTTTGGCGATGCCCCCGTACTGGATGATCCCGTCGACCTCGGTGATGACCGCGGGGTCCTTCGGCTTTCTCGCCTCGAAGAGCTCGACGACTCGGGGAAGACCTCCGGTGATGTCTTTGGTCTTGGTGGTCTCCCGTGGGATCTTCGCGAGAACCGCCCCGGGCCGCACCTCGTCGCCGTCGCCGACCATCAAGTGAGCGCCCGAGGGGAGGAGGTAGGTCTTGACCTCCTTCTTCTTGGCGTCCTTGATGACGATCGCCGGCTGGCGCTTCTCGTCGGACGACTCCACGATGACCGGCATCGAGAGACCGGTGACCTCGTCCACTTCCTCGTGCACCGTGACGCCCTGCACCACGTCCTTGAAGTGCGCGGTTCCGCCCTCTTCCGTCAGGATGGAGAAGGTGTAGGGATCCCACTCGACGAAGGTGGAGCCGGACTCGATCCCCTGACCGTCCTTGACCTTCAGCTTGGCGCCGTAGGCCACGGGGTAGCGCTCGCGCTCCCGGCCCTTCTCGTCCAGGATGAGGATCTGACCCGCGCGGTTCATCACCACCAGGTCTCCCTCTTTGTCCTTGACCGTCGAGATGTTGATGAACTTAACCGTGCCCTTGTTCTTCGACTCGACTGTCGACTGCGCCGCCACCCGGCTCGCCGTGCCTCCGATGTGGAAGGTGCGCATGGTGAGCTGGGTTCCGGGCTCGCCGATCGACTGAGCCGCGATGACCCCCACCGCTTCGCCGTGATCCGCCAGGCGTCCGCTCGCCAGGTTGCGCCCGTAACACATGGCGCAGACTCCGCGGCGCGACTCGCAGGTGAGAACCGAGCGAATCCTGACGTGGTCGACGCCCGTGTTCTGGATGGCGTTCGCGATATCCTCGGTGATCTCCTGGCTGGGGGAAACGATGGTATCCCCGGTGAAGCTGTCCTTGATGGTCTCGAGAGTCACCCGGCCGACGATGCGGTCGCGGAGGGCCTCGATGACCTCACCCGCTTCCACGATCGCGCCAACGTAGATCCCGGATACGGTTCCGCAGTCGTCCTCGGAGATGATCACGTCCTGGGCCACGTCCACCAGCCTCCGGGTGAGGTAGCCCGAGTCCGCGGTCTTGAGCGCGGTATCCGCCAGACCCTTCCTTGCACCGTGGGTCGAGATGAAGTACTGGAGCACGGTCAGGCCTTCGCGGAAGTTGCTGGTGATCGGGGTCTCGATGATCTCGCCCGAGGGCTTCGCCATCAGACCGCGCATTCCCGCGAGCTGCCGGATTTGCTGTTTGCTGCCGCGGGCTCCGGAGTCCGCCATCATGTAGACCGGGTTGAAGAGGGCGTTCTCCCGCTCCTGGCGTTCCATCTCCTCGAACATCTCCTGGGCCACCTTGTCGGTCACGTTCGACCAGATGGCGATGACCTTGTTGTAGCGCTCGCCTTTGGTGATGGCGCCTTCACGGTACTGATCGTCGACTTCCTTGACCTCGGAGAGGGCGCGATCCACCAGCTGGTTCTTCTGGCTCGGGATGACCAGGTCCTCGATTCCGATCGAGACACCGCTCTTGGTGGCGTAGAGGAAGCCGACGTCCTTCAGCTGGTCGAGCATCTCGACCGTCTTCTCGATGCCGTGGCGGAGGTAGCAGAAGTTGACCAGGCTCGCGAGGCCCTTCTTCTTGAGAAGCCCGTTGATGAACGGGATCTCCGGCGGGAGCTGATCGTTGAAGAGAACCCGGCCGACGGTAGTCTCGACGAGCTCGTTCGAAAGCTCGAGGATCTCGGCATGGACCAGATCCTGGTCGTTGAACGAGGTGGTGAGATCGATGAACGGACCGCTGTAAAGAAGGCGGATGGGAGAGAGCGTCTCCACTGCACCGGCCTCGAGGGCGAGCATCACGTCTTCCATCGAGGCGAACGCGCGGCCCTCGCCCTTCGCGCCCTTCTTTTCTTTGGTCATGTAGTAGCAGCCGAGCACCATGTCCTGGGTGGGAATGGCGAGGGGCTGCCCGTTGGCCGGAGACAGGATGTTCTTGGACGAGAGCATGAGAAGCGAAGCCTCGATCTGCGACTCCGGCGAAAGCGGAATATGGACCGCCATCTGGTCGCCGTCGAAATCCGCGTTGAACGCGGTGCAGACCAGGGGGTGGATCCGGATGGCCTTCCCCTCGACCAGCACCGGCTCGAACGCCTGGATACCGAGCCGGTGGAGGGTGGGCGCGCGGTTCAGGAGCACCGGGTGCTGTCGGATCACTTCCTCGAGGAAGTCCCAGACCTCGGGCCGCTGCTGCTCGACCATTTCCTTCGCCGCCTTGATGGTGGTGGCGAGCCCGACCTGCTCGAGCTTGTTATAGATGAACGGCTTGAAGAGCTCGAGCGCCATCTTCTTGGGAAGCCCGCACTGGTGGAGCTTGAGCTCGGGGCCGACCACGATGACCGAACGGCCGGAGTAGTCGACGCGCTTTCCCAGGAGGTTCTGGCGGAAGCGTCCCTGCTTTCCCTTGAGGGTGTCGGAGAGAGACTTCAGCGGGCGGTTGTTCGCGCCCCGCAGAACCCGCCCTCTCCGGCCGTTGTCGAAGAGCGCGTCCACCGCCTCCTGGAGCATGCGCTTCTCGTTCCTCACGATGACGTCGGGCGCTTTCAGCTCCATGAGCTTCTTGAGGCGGTTGTTCCGGTTGATGACCCGTCGATAGAGGTCGTTGAGATCGCTCGTGGCGAAGCGGCCGCCGTCGAGCGGAACCAGAGGCCGGAGCTCCGGGGGAATCACCGGGATGACGTCCAGGATCATCCACTCCGGGCGGTTGTTGGACTTCCGGAAGGCCTCGACCACCTTGAGCCGTTTCGCGTACTTGAGCTTCTTTTGCAGCGAAGTCTCGGTCTTCATCTCCTCGCGGAGCTGCTCCGAGAGCTCCTCGACCTCGATGCGGCGGAGAAGCTCCTTGATCCCCTCCGCGCCCATGTCGGCGTGGAACTTTCCCTTGAACTCCTGACGGAGCTCCCGGTAACGCTCCTCGTTCAGGAGCTCCTTCTCCTTGAGCGGAGTTTCGCCGGGATCGATCACCACGTAGGACTCGAAGTACAGCACCCGCTCGAGGTCCCGGAGCGACATGTCGAGCAGGTGTCCGATGCGGCTCGGCAGCCCCTTGAAGAACCATACATGGGACACGGGGCAGGCGAGCTCGATGTGCGCGAGCCGCTCCCGTCTCACTTTCGACTGGGTGACTTCGACGCCGCACTTGTCGCAGATGACGCCCCGGTGCTTCATGCGCTTGTACTTCCCGCAGAGGCACTCCCAGTCGGTGACCGGCCCGAAGATCTTGGCGCAGAAGAGCCCATCCCGCTCCGGCTTGAACGTCCGGTAGTTGATGGTCTCGGGTTTCGTCACCTCGCCATGCGACCAGGCGCGAATCTTCTCCGGCGAAGCCAGACTGATCTTGATCGCGTCGAAATCTACTACCAGGTTGCCCTTGTCTCGAAGTGTCGCGAACGCTTTCAATTGGGGTACCTCCTGAGTGAGTACCGTTTTTCTTCTTTGCGCCTTTGCGCCTTTGCGTTTTCTTCTTTTCTTAGTCTTTGGTCTTCAAAAGCTCGACGTCGAGGCAAAGGCTCTGCAGCTCCCGGATGAGCACGTTGAACGACTCCGGAAGCCCCGGTGCGAACGAGGTATCGCCCTTGACGATGGCCTCGTAGATCTTGGCCCGGCCGTAGACGTCGTCGGACTTCGCGGTCAAGAGCTCCTGGAGGGTGTGGGCGGCGCCGTAGGCCTCGAGCGCCCAGACCTCCATCTCTCCGAACCGCTGCCCTCCGAATTGCGCCTTACCACCGAGCGGCTGCTGGGTGATGAGGCTGTAGGGTCCGATGCTGCGAGCGTGCATCTTGTCGTCGACCAGATGCGAGAGCTTCAGCATGTAGATGTAGCCGATCGTGACCGGCTGCTCGAAGGTCTCGCCGGTCATGCCGTCGCAGAGGTAGGTCTTCCCTCCCTTGAGCGCGTTTGGCCTCAGAGCCCCCGCTTCGTTCGCTTTCTGGTTGGACTTTTCCAGAAGCTCCCGGATCTGAGCCTCGGAGGCCCCATCGAAGACCGGAGTCGCGAAGTGCAGTCCCAGCACCTTCCCCGCCCAGCCCAGATGGGTCTCGAGGATCTGTCCCACGTTCATGCGCGAGGGGACACCCAGGGGATTGAGGATGAGCTCGACGGGTGAGCCGTCGGGAAGGTAGGGCATGTCCTCCTCGGGCACGACCTTGGCAATGACGCCCTTGTTCCCGTGGCGTCCCGCCATCTTGTCGCCGACCGAGAGCTTGCGCTTCATGGCGACGTAGACCTTCACCATCTTGATCACGCCCGGTGGGAGCTCGTCTCCCTTCTGGAGCCGGTTCATCCGCTCTTCGAAGAGCGCTTTCAAGACCTCGATCTGCCGCTCGGTCTTGTCTTCGATCTCCTGGATCTCGTCGAGCACTTCAGGGGCAACGTCGGTCTCGAGGAGTCCGAGGTACGCCGGCCTGAGCTCGCGCAGGTTCTCCTTGGTGAGCTTGGTCTTCTTCTTCAGGATCTTGTCGCCGGTCCTGGGGTTGACGAGATCCTCTTCCAGCGTCGCTCCCGAGAGCCGCTCGATGACCCTCTTGTTGCGCTCTTCCTTGAGAATGCGGATCTCGTCGTTGAGGTTCTTCTCGAGCATCCCGAGCTCTTCGGACTCGATGGCCTTGGCCCGCTCGTCCTTCTCGACGCCCTTGCGGGAGAAGATCTTGACGTCGACCACGATGCCCTCGATGCCCGGAGGGCAAGTGAGGGAGGCGTCGCGAACGTCACCCGCCTTCTCGCCGAAGATCGCCCGGAGGAGCTTCTCCTCGGGAGTGAGCTGGGTCTCGCCTTTCGGCGTGACTTTCCCCACGAGGATGTCGCCCGGCTTCACGTAGGCGCCGATGCGGATGATTCCCGACTCGTCGAGGTTCGCGAGGAAGCCCTCGGAGACGTTCGGGATATCCCGGGTGATCTCCTCGGGACCGAGCTTGGTGTCGCGCGACTCGGTGTCGAACTCCTCGATGTGGATCGAGGTGTAGGCATCTTCCTTGACCAGCTTCTCCGAGACCAGGATCGCGTCCTCGAAGTTGTAGCCGCGCCACGGCATGAACGCCACCAGTACGTTCCTGCCTAGAGCGAGCTCGCCCCTCTCGGTGCAGGGGCCGTCGCCGATGATCTGGCCCTTCTCGATGCGATCGCCCACCCGCACGATGGGTTTCTGGTTCATGCAGGTGTTCTGGTTCGAGCGCTTGAACTTGGTGAGGTTGTAGATGTCGGCGCCGATCTCCTTTGCCCGCTTCCCCGCGCTCTCCTCGATCCGCACGATGATGCGCCGGGAGTCGACCGAGTCGACGAAACCGCCGCGGCGGCAGACCACCACCGCCCCGGAGTCGCGCGCGGTCGCATACTCCATGCCTGTCCCCACGATGGGCGCTTCGGCGACGAGCAGTGGCACCGCCTGACGCTGCATGTTCGAGCCCATGAGGGCGCGGTTAGCGTCGTCGTTCTCGAGAAACGGGATGAGCGACGCCGCGACCGAGACCAGCTGCTTCGGCGAGACGTCGATATAGTCCACCTGCTCCCTGGGAACGAGGACGAAGTTTCCCGCCTGGCGGCAGTTCGTGCGGTCGGCGACGAGGGTACCGTCCTCCCCGAGCTTGGCGTTCGCCTGCGCGATGATGTGCTGATCCTCCTCCCACGCCGAGAGATAGAAGGCGTGAGGGTCGGCCTCGGGGAGCTTGCCTCCCTCCCGCTCGACCCTCGCCCGGTCTTTGTCGTACGTGCGCCGCTCGACGATCTGACCCACGGTGAAAGAAGCGTCGCCGGTCGCGGTCACCTGCATGTGATCGATCACCCGGCCGCCCTCGACCCGCTTGTAGGGGCTCTCGATGAAGCCGTACTCATTGATGCGGGCGTAGCACGAGAGCGAGCTGATGAGACCGATGTTCGGCCCCTCGGGCGTCTCGATCGGACAGATGCGCCCGTAGTGCGTTGGGTGCACGTCCCGGACCTCGAACCCCGCGCGCTCGCGGGAGAGACCGCCCGGCCCGAGGGCCGAGAGCCTCCGCTTGTGAGTAACTTCGGAGAGCGGGTTGGTCTGGTCCATGAACTGGGAGAGCTGCGAGGAGCCGAAGAACTCCCGCACCGCGGCCATCACCGGCTTGGCGTTGATGAGGTCGTGAGGCATGGCGGTCGCCATCTCCTGGTAGACGCTCATCTTTTCCTTGATCGCCCGCTCCATCCGCACCAGACCGATGCGGAACTGGTTCTCGAGGAGCTCGCCGACCGAGCGCACGCGCCGGTTTCCGAGGTGGTCGATGTCGTCGACGCTCCCGACGCTCTTCGGGAGCTTGAGCAGGTACTTGATCACCTCGAAGAAATCATGCGCATCGAGGAGGCGCTGGTCGAGGCCTCCGCCGAGGTTGAGCTTGGTGTTGAGCTTGAGGCGTCCCACCCGGGAGAAGTCGTACTTCTGCGGGTTGAAGAACATCCCATGGAAGAGCGACCGGGAGCTCTCGAGCGTCGGGGGGTCGCCGGGCCGGAGTCTCCGGTAGATCTCGATGAGCGCTTCCTCGGAGCTCCGAACGGAGTCCTTCTTCGCCGTTTGCGACATGATCGGCCCGATCTCGTCGAGCTCGGGATAGAACACTTCCATCGAGGACACACCGTTGTCGATGAGCGTGGGGACGATGTCCGGCGGCAGGGGCTCGTTGCAGTCGACGAGCACTTCACCGGTCGATACGTTCACCACGTCGGCGATGGCGAAAGCGCCCTCGAGGTCGGCGGGGGAGAGCTCCACCTCGGTTACGCCCGCCTTCTCGATCTTCTCGAGCCCGAGCCGGGTGATGCGCTTTCCCGCGGCCACCAGGGGGTCCTTCCCACCGTCTCCGGCGATGTCCTGGTTTATGCGCCGCCCGAGGAGGGACTTGGTGACCGGAATGAAGAGCTTCCCGTCCCGGATGTGCACGCTGTCAACGTTGAAGAAATTACGGAGAATGTCCTCGTCGGTTCGGAGACCGAGGGCCCGGAGGAAGACGGTCGCGAGAAACTTCCGTTTCCGATCGATCCTCACGTAGAGCAGGTTCTTCTGGTCGAACTCGAACTCCACCCAGCTCCCGCGATAGGGAATGATCTGGGCGAGATACGAGCCCTTGTCGACCTCGTGGAAGAACGTCCCGGGCGAGCGGTGAAGCTGGGAGACGATGACCCGCTCGGTCCCATTGATAATGAAAGTGCCATTGTCGGTCATGAGCGGGATGTCACCGAAGTAGACTTCCTGCTCCTTGATATCCCGGATCGACCGCACCCCCGACTCCGGGTCCTTGTCGTACACCGTGAGACGGATGGTGACCTTGAGCGGAACGGAGTACGTCATGCCCCGCTCCTGGCACTCCTCGACGTCGTACTTGAGCTTCAAGCCGACGGAGTCGCCGCAAGTGTCGCAGACCGTGCCCCGGTTCTCGTTCGCCCTGCCGCAGGAGGGGCAGGGAATCTCGCGATCGCCCATGGGGTTGGTGCGGATGGTAGCGCCGCAGCCGGTGCACTTCCGCCGCAGGTGCTGCAGGCCCTCGAGCTTCCCGCACTTGCACTCCCAAACACCGATCGCGTACTCCACGAACTGGAGCTCGCAGTTCTCGCGGAAATCGGTGATGGGGAAGATCGACTTGAAGACCGCCTGGAGGCCCATGTCTTCCCGCTCGGGCGAGAGCAGGTTCATCTGAAGGAACCGCTCGTACGACTTCCGCTGGATCTCGATGAGGTTGGGGATGGGGATCATCGCCCGGATTCTCGAGAAATCGACGCGGTCACGATAAGGATTTATGGCGAGTTTCTGCATCTTCGCTTCCAGACTCCTAACGACACAATTTTAGAGCGCGGGGTGCAGACACACTTCGGCGGGGCTCTAGCGAGCCCGGCCAAGACGTGCCGCGGACTGCCGACAACTGTTACTTCAGCTCCACCTGGGCTCCCACGGCCTCGAACTTCTTTTTGATCTCGGCGGCCTCGTCTTTGGGAATGCCTTCCTTGACCGTCTTGGGAGCGCCCTCCACCAGGTCCTTGGCCTCTTTCAGGCCGAGGCTGGTGACCTCGCGGACGACCTTGATGACGTTGATCTTCTTTTCCCCGACGGCGGTGAGAACCACGTCGAACTCGGTCTTCTCCTCGGCGGGAGCGGCGGCTCCACCGCCAGCCCCGGGGACTCCCATGATACCCATGGGAATGGCGGCCGCGGCTTTCACCCCGAGCTCGTCCTCGAGCTTCTTGACCAACTCGGCGACTTCGAGCACCGACATCTTCTTGATGTAATCCACGACTTCTTCCTGCGTGACTGCCATGACTTCTCCTCTTTTCTTGATTGGCTCGAGTTATCGGCGTTTGTCGGCGCCGGCAAAAAAGATGTTTATGACTCCCCTGCCTTCTTGTTCTCGTATGCCTTCAAAACCATGACCAGGTCTCTCGCCGGCGCCTGGAGCACGCCCAGGAGCTGCTGGATCGGCGCCTGGAGCACCGAGAGAAGCTGTGAGAGCAGCGCCTCTTTCGAGGGGAGCGTCGCTAGCGCCTTGAACTGCTTCTCGTCGAGAGCCTTGTCGGCGAGGATCCCCGCCTTGAAGACCACGGCGGGAACTTCCTTGGCGAAGTCGTTGAGGGTCTTCGCGAGAGCCACGGGATCATTTGCCGTGAACGCGAGCCCGATCATCCCCTTCAAATGCGGCTCGAGCGGAGCGAGAGACGTCCCCACTAGCGCCCGCTTCGCGAGGGTGTTTTTCAGGACCTGGTACTGGCCCCCCGTCTCACGGATCCTCCGCCGCAGTTCCGTCGCGTCACGCACCTTCAGACCTCGATAATCGATAGCGAACGCGGCGGCGACCGAGGAAAACCCCGAGCTCAGCCGTTCTACGGTTGCTTGCCTTCCTGCGCGATCCACTCTGACCTTCTTTCTTGGTGCGACTTACTTGGTGCTCAAAATCGCGGGGTCGATGCGCACCCCCGGACCCATGGTGGACGAAAGAGCGATGCTCTTCACGTACTTCCCCTTGGCAGACGCCGGCTTCGCCTTGAGGATGGTATCCACGAGAGTGCGGAGGTTCTCGATAAGCCTTTCTTCGGGGAAAGACACCTTCCCCACGGGCGCATGGATGATCGCGGTCTTGTCGACGCGGAACTCCACCTTGCCCGCCTTGATCTCTTTCACCGCGCGCGCGATCTCGAACGTCACGGTGCCGGTCTTGGGATTGGGCATGAGCCCCCGGGGGCCCAGGATTTTTCCGAGCTTTCCCACGCTCCGCATCATGTCGGGAGTCGCGACCACAGCGTCGAAATCCATGAAGCCCTTCTGGATCCGATCGACCATGTCCTCGCCGCCCACGAGGTCGGCGCCGGCATCCTGGGCCTCTTTCAGCTTCTCGCCGCTGGCGATGACCAGAACCGTTCGCGAGACGCCGAGCCCATGCGGCAGAACCACCGTTCCCCGTACCATCTGGTCCGCGTGCTTGGGGTTGACCCCGAGGCGCATCGCCAGTTCGACGGTCTCGTCGAACTTGGCGTAGGCGGCTTTCTTCACCCGCGAGACGGCGTCCTCGAGACTCTGCGAGGGCTCCGTTCCCACGACTTCCTGTGCCTTGGTGTATTTCTTTCCTGCCATTGCTTTACCCTTCGATCTCGAGACCCATGCTTCGTGCCGTTCCCTTGATGATGCGCTTCGCCGCTTCAAGGCTGGCGGCGTTGAGATCGGGCAGCTTGCTCTTCGCGATCTCCTCGACCTGCTTTTCGGTCACCTTCCCTACCTTGTTGCGGTTGGGCTCCGCCGAACCCTTCGCTATCCCCGCGGCGCGCTTCAGCAGGATCGCAGCCGGCGGCGTCTTGGTGATGAAGGTGTAGGACTTGTCCTGATAGACGGTGATCACCACCGGAATGATGAGCCCCTCCTGCTTCGCCGTCCGCGCGTTGAAGTTCTTGCAGAAGTCCATGATGTTGACTTGATGCTGCCCGAGCGCCGGCCCGACCGGTGGAGCCGGAGTCGCCTTGGCGGCCGGGATTTGAAGCTTGATCTGAGCTACGACTTTCTTGGCCATGACTTGTCGGAATCCTCAGGTTTTCTCGACTTGAAGGAAATCCAGCTCCACCGGCGTCGCCCGCCCGAAGATGGTCACCATCACCTTCAAAGTGTTTCGGTCGGTGTTCACCTCGTCGACGACCCCCGAGAAATTGCTGAACGGGCCGTCCATGATGCGGACGGTCTCGCCCGCTTCGAACCTGTACTTCGGCTTCGGCTTCTCCGTCGCCGCCACGGTCACCTGGTGAATCACCTGCTCGACTTCTTCATCGGTCAGAGGCGCGGGCTTCTGCCCGGCGCCGACGAACCCCGTGACCTTGGGGGTGTTCTTCACCACGTGCCAGGTCTCGTCGTTCATCTCCATCTGGACCAAAACGTAGCCCGGGAAGAAGCGCTTCGGGCTCACGACCTTCTTTCCGCCCTTCATCTCCACGACGTCTTCCGTCGGGATGAGGACGTCTCCGATCTTACTCTGGAGCCCGAACGCCTGGACCCGCTGCTTCAAACTTTCCGCCACCTTCTTCTCGAAGCCCGAGTAGGTGTGGACGATGTACCACTGCTTTTCCATTGACGATTCCATCTGGCCCATTGGGCCCGTTGGGCTCATAGGCCCGCCTCAGGCTCCGACCATACGGGTGAGCGCCGCGGCGAGATAGGACATCGCCACGTCCAGCCCGTAAAGATAAAATCCGAAGAAGAACACGGTGATGACGACGACGATGGTCGTGCCGTAGACCTCGCGGCGCGGAGGCCAGGTGACTTTCTTGAACTCTCCCCGGACCTCGACCATGAAGGCTTTCAGCTGTTTGAAATAGTTAAAAATCTTCAATCATTCACCATAAGAAAACCGGCACCACAAGAAACCGGTCACCATAAGAAACCGGCCGCGACGCAATTGGCAGGCCAGGAGGGACTCGAACCCCCAACCCCCGGTTTTGGAGACCGGTGCTCTGCCAGTTGAGCTACTGGCCTCCAATCGCCTTGCGGCTCGCGCTTTGCATCCGTTTACTTGGATTCCTTGTGAAGCAGGTGCTTCCTGCAAAACCGGCAATACTTCTTGAGCTCGAGCCGATCCGGAGTCTTCTTCTTGTTCCTCGTCGTGGAATAGTTCCGCCTTTTGCACTCCGAACAGGCCAGCGAAATGATGTCGCGCATGACTTTGTTCCCGTCTCGCTATTAATAATGTCCCGGCTAGGCTTTTCTTACTCCAGAACTTCGCTGAGGGTGCCGGCGCCGACCGTGCGGCCGCCCTCGCGGATGGCGAAGCGCAGACCCTTCTCCATCGCGATCGGCGTGATCAGGGTGATCTCCAGGTTCGTATTGTCCCCAGGCATCACC
>CAZKNR010000414.1:0-16069 GCA_964553925.1 uncultured Acidobacteriota bacterium | reverse complement strand
GTTGAAGAAGTAGAACTTGGGATGGGCGGCCGTCGTCCTCCGGGCTCTCTTGGTGAAGACCGGTACCCGAAAGCACAGGAGGAGGTCTTCGAGAACGTCCAGGTAGCCCGCCACCGTCCGCCGCTCGACCTCGCACTCGCGCGCGACGTTCGCGAGATTCAGCGCCTTGCCATGGGAGAAGCTGATGGCTTCGAGGAAGCGCGAGAAATGTCCGATGTCTCTAACCCACCCTTCGACCCGCACTTCCTGATCGATATAGAGCGATGCGCAGGCGCTCAAAACGTTCCCCCGGGTCGGAAGCATCGACGACCAGTGGTATGAGGCCCCGCTCGACCGGACCCATTTTTCTCAAAGCTATTTCCATCCTGATCAGATGAGTTTTGCCAGGAGCGATGCTGTCTTCACGCCGGCGGATCTGGCGGCCACGATTGGTGCTGAGTATGAAGCGCAGTGCCGTCCACTCTGCTCTGGCCCCTATCCGTCCTGGGCGGAAGTTCAGACGCGCTTCCTGGAGTTGAGGAGGCTTCTGTGAGGTACCGGAAAACGTGTGCGCGATGGGAACAATGACGCGGGCAACACATTCGCCGTCAGCGACGGCCTGTAACGAGGATGCTGGAAGCGGCAGGCACGCCCTGCCTGCGCGAGGAAGTTTTTAGGATTAAGCGAAAAGCGGGCTGAGCTCCGAAGCCTTTACCGTTGATTCCGATGCGCCGTTGAAGATTTTGTCAGGAAAACATGATAGTTTTTCTGACACGTCGTGGATGTTGCCGACGTTGCAATCTATTGATTCTAAAATACTAAATAGAATCTATGGCTCTGGACGTGGCTCTGTGTTCACGCCAACCCGGTTCACGGACTTGGGAGGCAGGGATGCCGTCGACAAGGCGCTATCGCGGCTGGCCCACAGCGGAACGATCCGCCGGTTGGCGCGAGGGGTGTACGTGTATCCGAAGCAGCACCCAGTGCTCGGGGAGTTAATGCCATCGGCCGAGACGGTGGCGAAGGCGATCGCCGGTCGGGACCGGGCTCGACTGCTGCCTGCCGGGGCCTATGCCGCGAACCTGTTGGGCCTGTCGGAGCAAGTGCCGGCCAAGGTGGTGTTCTTGACCGATGGGCCAAGCCGCACCGTGAAGATGGGTAAGATGATGATTCACCTTCGAAGGACGACGCCACGAAACATGGCAACGGCGGGCCGCTTGGCGGGGCTCGTGATCCAGGCCTTCAGGCATCTGAGCAAGGCGCAAGTGACGCCCCGGCGCATCGCGCACCTGAAGCGAACGATCCCGGGGGACGAGAGGCGAGCCCTGCTCAAGGATCTGCGGTTGGCTCCTGCATGGATGCAACCGATGCTGCGCGAACTAGCGGAGACTTGAGGCATGCGGTTGGGCTTTCTTCGACTTCCCTTCGAGGAACGCCGGGTGTACTTCGATCAGGCGGCGCAGCAGCGCGACTTGTCGCCGGTAACCATTGAAAAGGATTTCTGGGTGTGCTGGCTGCTGGGTGCGCTGTTCGGATCGAGGTTCGGTGATGCACTTGTCTTCAAAGGCGGCACATCGCTTTGAAAAGTGTTTGGTGTGATCGAGCGTTTCTCGGAGGATATCGACCTGTCGCTGTCGCCGGGCTTTCTGGGTCTTCCCGAGGCGGAACTTGGGCCCGATCTGAGTCCGGTTACGTAAACGGCGAAGCGGCGAGCTCCGAGGGCCGGGTCAGGGCGGGTCCGCAAAGAAAGAGCATTCTTTCCGGAACCGCGCGGGTAGAGCCGAGGTGAGGGAGGAAGGCCGCCCGGGGGCGTAAGCAGAGCCAAGAATCCGAGGAGCACTCTCGGTGCTCCGGGTCGCGTCTTATCCGCGGTCGTTCGCCACCGTGCTTCGCTCCAGAGGCGCTTGCTGGAAGGCTACGGAGCGCTTCCAGAAGCCGCCGCTCTACCCAGGTCGTGACCGGGAGCCGCTCCAGCCTCGCATGGGCCCGGAGGCGCACAAGAAGATCAACGGGTAGTCGCCAGGTGACGATCTCTCGCCGCGTTCGGCCTGTCGGCGGCTGCCGGCCCCTTTTCTCCTGCCTCCTCTTGCCAACAGCGTGATCCTCCTCTGTGGTCTCCGCTTTGACCATGCCCTGCTGTACGCCGAGCTGCAGCCACATATCTTCCAGTGCGAGGTAAAGCGGGTCCTCGATCACCTCCTGGCGAGATTTCCGCTCGGAGTAGAGCGGGGACATTGGCCCGAAGACAAACTCCTCGAAGACCAGCCAGTCCACGTTCTTGCGAAATTTCTCGAGGGCCTGCCGATAAAACTTCGTCTTCTCTTCCATCAGTCCCGTCAGCTCGATCTCAACGTCCGTATCCGAGTTTACATACTTCATTTTTTTTCTCTACTGCCGTGCCGCTCAAAGTTCGGTGCGGCGCGGCCCGGTCGGTTTTACTTCACTAGCTCAAAGAACACCGGGTGATAGTCGAGGTACATCACCGTTTGCCCGAATCTCGGTCAGCTTCTCTTCTCGAATCACGGTCATGATCCACCGGCAGCGGTCTTTCCGCTCCCGCCAAACTCCACCGGCGAGGCCCAGTTCCGAGAAATCGACGTCGAGCTTCTTCATCTCTCGCTGCCACCATCTCCAGGTCTCTCGATTCGTCACGTGGCGAGAGAAACGCTCCTCAGCAGGCCGATTTCGAATAGCATCGGGCTTCCCCGAGAGATCGATTTGAGCCGCGCTGGGCTCGACTCTGCGGGGGACCGTCACATATAGACCGCGGCGCACCCGCAACCGCCCCCCTCGCGGTGTGATGAGCGAGAAGGATTGCGGCTCGTGAAGGGAGGTCGTGTGCCGTGTTAGAATATCCACTGAGGTCAGGCGATGGTAACAGCGGTCAAGGCGATCTACGAGGACGGCGTCTTCAAACCCAAGGAGCCTCTCCAACTTGAGGAGCGAACCGAGGTTGAGGTCTTGATCCCCACGACCGCGCAGCCAGAGGACGACGATCCCACGGGCTGGACTGCGGCCGACGAACTGATAGGCTTCATCAAAGATGGACTCAAGGAGCCCGTGGGGGAGCAGCACGACAAGCATCTTTACCGCCGGTGATCTTCGTCGACACAAGCTTCTTCTACCCCCTGTTCTCGGAGAACGACGTCGATCACAAGCGTGTCCGGGAAGTGTTCGAGGCCTATCGTGGACGCCGCCTGTGAAAACCGACACGACCTTTTCCTAACGACGAACTGCGTGGTCTCCGAGACCATCACCCTCATTCGCACGACACCGCCCAGGAGCCACGCGGCTGCGATGAAGGCCGGCGAACGACTCTTCAGCGGGAAGCTCGCGCGCATCCACCGGGCAAGCGCTGAAGAGGAGCGTGCAGCCTTCGAATATCTGAAGCGTTACCAGGATAAGGATAAGGATTACAGCTTCGTCGATTGCGTGAGCTCCGTCCTGATGGAGAAGCTCGCCATCCGGGAAGCTTTGGCGGTGGACGCGGATTTCACGCACCGTTTCATCGCCCGCCCCGGCCCCGACCAAAAGTAGCGGCGGCTCCACTGCTTCAGAGAGACGTCTCTATTCCGCCACCGAGCCGAACACGCAGTGGTTGAAGGAGTTCGTCCCCCGATCGTGGAAGCCCTTCTCCTCGGTCCAGCCGTTCAAACGCTCCCAGATCGTGGTGGCGCCCGTTTCGAATTTCGTAACCCCAGGAAGGAAACGTCTCGTGCATCAAGACGGCGGTCAAGGAATCGAGAGGGGACTCTCGCGGATATTACGACTTTCCCGAAAGCCCCCGCGTTCCCCGCCTCCTTGTCGATGGCCTCTGCGACCTTCTGAATGTGCTCGGCGTAAGCGGCGAGCTTCCCCAGCCGTGCCCACCGGTAGTAGGAGAGGTACGCGGGTTGTCCTCGGCGAGGGTGGCCGGGAGCGGAGCGGCGCTGTCGTGGGAGTTCGCGTTCGGGGATGCGTATGCTTGGGCAGGCGGTGGACTTCGCCAACGTCCCCGTCAATCCAGCGGCAGACTTCGTGTTCACCACCTATTACGTGAAGTAAACGCACGAGGGTCCGCTGTTGGGCGCAGGTCCTTTGGCATCGTTTCGCGCGAATTGAAGGGCGTTGGAAGGTTCGTCTTGTTCCTTTAAAAAGCTCGAACTTGCGAAGTAGATCGCCGATGCTCGTCTTCTGGTAGTGCTCTCGATCCCAGGTAATCAGTCGGAAAACGCCGACCCTCGCTGAGCCATCGATTCGCAACTTCCAAAGCTGGCTGGTCGTTCGAAACGAGAACGCGATTCTCCGTCGTTGCAGGCACCAGAAAGCCGAGCGCGTTCAAGGGCACATTTTCGTTTGCTTCCTCGCGCATGTGCTCTGGAAAACGCTCGAGCAATGGCAGCAACAAGCGGGTCTCGGCAACTCCCCTCGGACCCTGCTTGAAGAACTGGGCCGGCTCCACAGTGTCGACGTCGTCCTGCCTACGGCAGAGGCTCGCAAGTCGACCGCAGTGTTCGGTTCGGTCGCCCGCGACGAGGCGGGTCCCAAGAGTGACGTCGACTTGCTGGTGGAGTTCGAACGGCCGATTGGCCTCCGCTTCTTCGATCTCATCGACCGCCTGCAGGAGATACTCGGCTGTTAGCGTTGATCTCGGCACCCCGCAAAGCCTGAAGCCTAGAATCCGTGACCGCGTTCTTGCGGAAGCTGTGAATGTCGCCTAGGAAGTGGGAGCACCGGGTCCAGATATCCTGGATGCGATCTCCGAGATCCAGGCGTTTGTCGGTAGTCTCAATTTCACTTTCAATCCGACGTGAAGACCATCCGAGCGGTCGGCGCCGACCTCATGATCATAGGGGAGGCCGCGAGCCACATTCCGGACGAGGTGCAGGTAGCGAGTCCGGACATACCGTGGCACCTGATGCGCGCGATGCGTAACCGAATCGTGCACGCGTACTTCGAAATCGATACGAATATCGTCTGGGATCGGGATCGTGACTGGATTCGAGTACGAAAGCTCGGAGGGCTGGTGAAGGTCATCCAGGACGTGAACGGGCTCGCTCTTGAGACCACCTACGCTTACGACGAAGTGGGAACCCGGATCTCCCAGACGGATGCCAACCAGCACGCCACCCGATTCGAGGTGAAAGCCACCAGCGCGATTTTCAGCGCCGTGGACGCTATTTGTGCTGGTGCCCGCGTCCGGGGATGTGTCGAGACTACGTTTGGGAGTAGAGCGATGCGGCGACCTGCGGGCGGAGCTCATCGACCACGGTCTTGTACGGCGGGAGGTTGGGCACCAAAGGTCCCAGCCACTGCTTCCAGGTCTTCTCCACGTTCGAGAGCATCGCTTCCGGGAAGAAGCTCTCGGGCCCGAGAACGCCACGTCCTTGAGGGCGCACTTCTCGCGAAGGAACACGGAGAACCCCGACACGTCCAGGCGGTCGCGGAAGGCGCCGAGGATCCGCCAGAGGTCGTAGTAGTCCCGCGCGCGGGAGCGGACCCAACCCCGGCGTTCGAGTGAGCGCAGATGTTGCAGGATGGCTCGGAGCTTCTCCGCCACGATTTCTTCGAGCGAGTAGACCGTCACCTGAACTCCGAAGGGCTCGCCATAGTCGTGAAGCACGGACCGCCGGACCGTCGGCTTGAGAACCTTTTCGTCCATCGCCGTCTCTACCATGGCGTTCACTTGTGGCCTCCGGTGCCAGGGGAACCGAGCCCGGATGTCGAAGGCCTCCTGGCCCGCAGGGTGCGGGTCGCGCTCCACGTGACGTTGGCACAGGATTTCGACAGGCGCATAGGGGTCCAGCAGCTTGACGGCCCGAGCGCACGCCTCTCGCATGGCGGACTCCATCGCGGGGCCCGTCGGCACGGAAGGGAGGGCGGTAAAATCAAGGTCCTCCGAGAAGCGGTAGTCTCCGAAGTAGCACTTCTTTAGAGCGGTCCCGCCCTTGAACACCAGCCTATCGCGGAGGGCATCGACCTGGTTGATGCCGGCCAGAATCCACGAGAGGAGGTAGTCGCGTTCGAGCACTTCCCAGGGCAGGCCCAGCTGCTTGCGGGCTTCCTGCAGTCGGGTGCGCAGCGGCTTCACGACCGCACCTTCCCCGGCAGATTCACCTGGATCATCCAGCCCGCGTCACAGGGTCCTTGTCGTGGACCGCTCGGATCGAGCATGCGGTAGCCCTTGATGGGAACCTTTCGCAGCGGCGCCAGCCGGGCGGAGTCCACTCCCTGACGCTCCAAGATCCAGCCGAGCCGCTTCGCCGTCGCGGCGTCCAGCTTGAGGGCGTAGCGGGTGATGCGGTCCAAGTCGAGCTTGGGGGCACTGACCTCGAAGGCATGGAGCACCTCGGCGAAGTCGCCGCAGTACCTCGGCATCATCAAGCCGTCGAGAAGGGTCCGCTCCGGATCCGTCATCTTGATCCGGGACTCGCTCACCCAGACATCATCGATCCCGAAGAACCGCTCGGGCTTCACCTGGACAAACTGGTAGATCGTCTCGCCTACTCGATAACCGTCCTCGGAGTCCTTGGACTTGGCGCGGCGCATGCGGGGCACGGAACGCGCGGTCGTGAGCACGAACACACGCCGGGGCGCCTGTTCCGTCAGCCTGTGGTGGCTCATGGCGGACCAGTGGCTGATGGCAGCCGGCTCGACAAGCGCCATCGCGATCTCGAACTCGTGAGCCGGCGTGCCGCCCGGGACGGTATGAGAGAGCGCATACAGGCCCCTGCGTAGCGAGACGATCCACCCGCCGCGCCGGAGGTGGTACAACGCCTCCCAGAGGTAGGCATCCTCGAGCCCGACACGAGAGCTCAATTCCCGAGCACGCTCTGTCGAGAAAACTCGCTCGCCCTCGGAAGCCAAGACCCGAACCAACTCGACCCCCACCTGGGTCCTTTTTAGTTTATGCCTGGCGTTCATTGGACAGTCTCCAAGGTTCGCGACAATGCGACTGTTCTCCATAGAGCGTTGTCGTTATTATATGGCATACATTGGATAAATCAAAGGTTCACCATGATAAGTCTAATTCTAATCACTTCGCTTCGAAGTCCCCCGACGGACTCCGGAGGGAACCTTTCCGAGGACAAGCAGTCCTTCATTCGGGCCTCCTACCTCGCTCCAGAGAGCGTCGCTGGCTCCCCGTACTTCCCCGATTGCGTAGCCGGCCCCCGACGCGACATCTACGAAGAACTCCGGAAGAATCTACTGCGCGACCGCTCTCAGGGCGGCCGCTGAGGTGCACTCGCTCGTTCACTCGGAACCCATTCTGGATCTTCGCCTTTTGCTGTGATTCACCAGGACCGAGCTCGAGTAACGATGGCACATCCACTCCGATGTTGGGCCCGCTTCCCATCACACCCCAGATTGTGCTCCCGGTCCATGCCCCCGCGCCCCAGATCGCGGCGACGCGGACGGCGCCCTCCTCCCCGCGAACGCCAACATCGCCTTGCCCTTCCCCATCGAGCTCCTCGATATCAACGTCGTCCCCGCCACGGTGGACATGGTCCTCTGCTTCAAGGAATTCGAGAATCCGGCCAATTTCTGTAGCGACCCTCTGGAGATTCTTGGCGTGAACTCCCCGCCGCGATCCCGAGAGAGTCAGAGCCCGAACCGAGTCATGACGACCAAGAAAACACCGTCCGTTGCCCGCGAGGTCACAATCCCGCCGCAGCTGATCGAGCGTCGCATATACCTCATTCACGGGCAAAAGGTCGTGCTGGATAGCGATTTAGCGAAACTGTACCGCGTTCCCACGAAGCGTCTGAACGATCAGGTGACGCGGAACATCGACCGCTTTCCAGAAGTTTTCATGTTCCCGCTAGACCGGGAGGAAGCTGACGCTTTGAGGTCGCAGATTGCGACCTCAAAGACAGGACGTGGAGGCCGCCGTTACTTAACCCGGGTTCTCACGGAGCAGGGCGTCGCTATGGTTTCGAGCGTTCTCCGAAGCGAACGCGGCTGTCCGGGTAAATATCGCCATCATGCGCGCGTTCGTGCGTCTCCGCCAGCTCCTGGCAAGCCACGAGGAGCTCGCTCCGGAAAATCGAGGCCGCGATTGAAAACAAGTACGACGCTCACTTCAAAGTCGTTTTCGACGTCATCCGAAAGCTTATGGAGCCTCCTCCGGAAGAACGAAAGCGTCCCAGAGGATTCAACCCTCTCAAAGACTAAACCAGTTCTGACGGAGTAGGAGGGCCTCCGCGTGCTCCACCCACTTCCCTTCATTTCGGATGCCATCGTCCGAAGAGCCGCGCACGGAGGCCGGGCCGCGCAAAGGCCATGCTCGCTCCGCTCGTCGACCCCGCTAATCGGAGCCCGAGGTTTGACCCGTCCCTCCTTTCCTCGGTGCTTTCCGAACACCTGCCGATGATGTCGGAAGAGGTTGGTTTTTCTTTTTTCTTTCAAGGAGCTCCGCGGGAGCATCGATCGCACCGGTCCGGACGGCTGACGTGCTCCACTTGAAGGGGCGACTCGATCCGGGATAACTTGACGGTCCCCCCAACGGTGTCGAGATGTGACACGAGGTGAGACGCGTCCTCACCGCACCGAATCCACCAGGTCTCACCCGGGAGGAACGTCAATGATGGTCCGATGGCTAGTAGCCCTGACCCTGATTCTTTGGTGCCGAGGTTCCCAGGCAGCCCAGATCAAAATCCCGGCAAACTCGTTCTTGAACGTCGTTCAAAGAGACGACCCTTCCATGATCGAGCACCTTCCGCTGAAGAATCTCATTACGTGGGAGATCTTCATTCGAACCGGAGTGTGCGGAGGCTCGAACACGTGTGTTGGCGGCATGAATGACGGGAACGCGTGTGCCGACAACAACGACTGCGCGTCGCAAGCGCTCACCTTTACCGGCGGGAGCGCCGAGTTCTTCGACGAGGACGGGAGCTCTATGTTGGGCCCGCTTCCCATCACACCCCAGATGTTCGAACAGGTCGCAACCGAGTTCCCGGTCGATCCCCCCGCGCCCCAGATCGCGCTGAACGCGGACGGCGCCCTCATTCCCGCGAACGCCAACATCGCCTTGCCCTTCCCCATCGAGCTCCTCGACATCAACGTCGTCCCCGCCACGGTGGACATGGTCCTCTGCTTCAAGGAGTTCGAGAATCCGGCCAATGTCTGTAACGACCCTCTGGAGATTCTTGGCGTGAAGCTCGTGGAGTATCGGGTCCCCCCCGGCCCAACCTACATCTACCCTCTCGAGAATCCGACGTTGAATCCGGGCGGCATTCTCTTCACCGGCGGGAACGGAGGCCACGAGATCGGGGACAACCACCGTCTGGCCGCGAATCAACGCTACGCCTACGACGTCGGCGTGAAGGTGAACGGGTCGGACCGAAAGAACGTGGACGACACGAATGGGGACTTCTATATCTACACCGAACCGATCCTTGCGGTCGCGGACGGAGTCGTGGTCGTCGCTGGCAAGGGATTCCCCGAGAATCCGATGGTCGGTCAGATTCTCCCGGGCGCCGGGAAGTGCAACACCCAGCGCTGCGATGGAATGTCGCCGCCCTGTATCGGAAACGATTTCCCAGGATCGGGAAACCAGATCGTGCTCCTCCACGACAACGGCGAGTTCAGCACGCTCGCGCACATGACGACCGGCTCGAACGACCTCCTGAACTGCAGCGACATGGTTTTACAGGGTGCTCAGCTCGGCGCCGTCGGAAACGTCGGCACGACCACCGCGCCCCACCTCCATTACTCGTCTCTGAACACACCGAGCCCCGAGGACCAAGGGGCCCGCAGCTTTCCCATGTACTTCAACAACATCAAATTCGCATCGCCAGGGTTCAGCCCCCGAAGGCAGCTCGACGTAGCCATGTTCTCGGGTACCGAGTGGGTGGTTCTGGATCCTCCCATACTGCTTCCGACGAATCCCCCCTCCGGGCCGGGGTTGGTGAACGAGATCGAGCCGAACGACAGCCTCGGGAGCCACCAGGCCATTGCCCTCGGGACGACGGTTCAAGCGAGCCTCGAAAACGACGACGTCGGCGATCTAGCCGTCCGAGGCGACGGCATCGAGGACGTCTACCGGATCGACCTCGGCTCACCGGAATCACTCCGAATCGACCTCTCGAGCCCATCGGGCCAGAACCTGGACTTCTACGTCCTCACCGAGGACCTTCGCGTCCTCAACGAGACCCATCAGGGAACGTCACCGGGCGCGACGGAGCGAGTCTGCCTCGAGCTCGTTCCCGGCCCCTATTACGTGATGGCGACGAACGTCGACCCCACGCGAACCGAGAACGCCTCCTACGATCTCGGCGTCGCGAGCGACCCCCAGACCATCGACGTCACCGTCACCAACATCGAGCAGCCGGTCCAGGTCGACGAGAGCTGTCAGGCCGAAGTGGAGTTCCAGATCGACATCCATGACAACTGCTGCCTCGATGCGGACGCTCTGAATCTCCAGGTATCGGCCACCAATCCCACGAGCAACGCGAAGCTCGGACCCGTCGAGCTCGATCCCCTCCAAATCCTGAGTGAACGAGATATCCACGTCACCGGCCGGGTGATGGTTTCGGATCTCACGAGCTGCCCCGCCGAGGTCAAGGTGAGCGCGAGCGCTTCCGATTGCTCCGGAAACGTCGTGAGCACCGCCGATCAGAACGGCGATGCCGTCGTCCTCGTCGAAGACAGCATCGCTCCGAACGTGAACTCCTCGGTCGTCCTCGACATCCTCTGGCCGCCGAACCACGACCTGGTCCCCATAGGATACCAGGCCAACGCCACCGATGGGTGCGATGACCAGGTCGCGGAGTCTCTGGTGACCGCGGTCTTTAGCGACGAGCCCGAGGAGGCGACCGGCGATGGTCACCATGCCCCCGACGCGGCCGATCTCGACGCCGACCTTCGCCTTCGCCGCGAAAGGAGCGGAAACGGCGATGGACGGGTCTACCTCCTCGTCTCCGAGGCAACGGACGCCTGCGGCAACACCGGCTTCGCCTGCTCGGTCGCCGGCGTCCCCCACTCGGGCAGCAAAGCCAGTCTTCAGTGGGTCAAGCAGCAGATGACCGCCGCGAAGGCTTTCTGCGAGTCCAACGCCGGCGCCGCCCCTCCCGGCTTCAACGCCGTGGGGCTCACCCCGGCCGCGGGTCCGAAGCAGTGAACCGCTGGCTCGCTTCGCTCAAAATGGAATTTGTAATTTCGAATTGGCCTATTCTGTCCACCCCGGCGGGAAAGAGAAGGTCTTTCCCCTTGATGCGAGGGCCTTGGTACTGAGCGCATCTTCGCCGAGCACTTTCGAGTGAAAGAGGCGATAAAGGAGGAAGCTCGCGTAAGTCGTCTTGGTCGCGACCCCGGAGATGCCGCTGATGTTTACGTGGAGGCCCGGGTGCCATCGAGGAATGTTAGCAATCGTCTGAAAACTTAGGAATCTGGAACAAAATGCCGAGAGCGTGTACCAGTGATCCTCTCGCGCGAAGGCGAGCCCGAAGCCGATGCCGAGGAGCGCCAGGAAGAGACTCGCAAGGAAGCACCCGAAAGCCTGGAGGACCATCCGCCCAGCGGCCCCCCGGCGCGGAAGACCCACGATGGCCATGATGAGCGTCGAGGCGATGAGAGGCACCACCACCATCCGAATCGCTCTAATGAAGAGCGTCCCGAGAGGCTCGAGCACGGCCGCTTTCGGTCGGAACAAGACTCCGATGGCGATTCCCGACGAGACCGATTGCGACTTTGGGGTGGAACTTCAAGCGCGGGAACCTTATCCCAGCGCGTCCCACTTGCGCCAACCCGACCCTCGCCCCTCCTTTTTCGTTCCGCTCTAGCTTCTGACGTCGATTTCAGATAGTATCGCCTTTCCCCCGACACATTCGGTCCCGGCATTCGTCCTTCATCTGCCGGAAGAGGGTCGGAATTCATGAACGCACTTCAAATCGTCAAGCGCGCCGAAGGTCCTGCTATCGCGACGGACAGGAGGAGCCGGATTCTTGGTTGGAACACAGCCGCGAGGGAGTTATTCGAGCACGCCGATGCGAAGGAAGTCATCGGAAAGCCGCTCCATTCGGCCCTGGACGTTCGGGACGCGTTTGGAAACCGGCTTGACTTGGCACAAATGCCTTTGCATCAAATGGTTACACGTGGAGAGCCGATCCAGGGATTCGAGATTCAGGCGAGGAAAAACAGGGGCGAGCCCGTCCGGCTGCTGGTTTCCGTCGTCGTGGTCCTGGGGCGTCGAGAGACGGAGTGGGAGGTCGTGTACCTTCTGCGGCCGATCCTCCGCCGTCGGAAGGCGGACGAAGTCATCGAGCGGGTGCTTGCGAATCCGGCAAACGGGCGCCACGTCCTCGACCGAAAGGAGAGTGGGAACGAAAAGAACGTGCCCGACCTGACCCGGCGCCAATCCGACGTTCTCCGGCTCCTGGCGCAGGGCTTTAGCAACGAGGAAATCGCGAAAGCCCTCTTCCTGAGCGTCTTTACCGTGCGCAGCCACGTCCAGAGCCTCCTGGAGAAGCTCGGGGTCCACAGCAAGGTCGAGGCGGTTTCCCGGGCCTTCCGGGATAGGCTCATCTGAGCGAGCCCGCGATCACTCGACGACGGCTTCTGCGGGGATCGGTATGTTGTTCTTCGTGAGCTCGGCGTTGATGACCTTCGCGAATTCCTCGAAGGGCTTGGCGCCACTCAGAAAACGCCCGTTCACGAAGAAGCCCGGCGTTCCGGTCACGCCCAAAGAACGGGCTTCGGCCATGTCCGAGTCGATCAGTTTCTGGTTCGTCGGATCCAGGGAATCCTTGGCAAACCGCGTCATGTCGAGTCCAAGCTCCTTCGCGTACTTGTTGAAGGCGTCGGGCTTGAGGTTTTTTTGATCGGAGAACAGCTTGTCGTGGAACTCCCAGAACTTACCCTGATTCGCCGCCGCCACGGAGGCGCGGTGCGCCGCCGGAGCATCTTTGTGAATGTTCAGGGGCATGTGCTTCCAAACGATTTTGACGTTGTCCCCGTACACTTCTTCGATTCTCTTCAGGGTCGGACCGACCCTCGCGCAGAACGGTCACTGAAAGTCCGAGAACTCCGCGACAGTCACCACCGCATCAGCCGGACCTACAAAAGGAGCCCTGGCAGTTCCAATCTGATAAACCCTATTCGGATCTGGGCCCCGCTGCGCCGCCGGCTGAGGAGCCGGTGCTGCCCCGGCAACTTTTTCGCCGAGCTGCGCCAGCCGGTTGTCCAAAGTCTCCTGGATCCGGTCGATCTCTCGCCAGTTAGCAAATGAGATCATGAGTACAGCGACCACACCCAACAGGGTCGCAAAACTCAGCATGTCCGGGCCCCTCGGCCGAGAGGGGGCGACGTAATTCTGTTGTGTTGGCACATTCTGCTGACGTTTACTGGACATATCCAATCGCTACTCTCTTACCGAGGCGTGTCCAACCAAAACTAGCATGAAGCCGCCGCGGATGTCTGCCTTGAGCGGAGAGTGAAGCTTGACATCAACGCCCTGGGAAATAAAAACCCTTCTCTTCAGCCTTCTTTCGAATGGCCGTGCGCACGACCGTGTCGAATGTGTCCGGGGCGTCCAGTTCGATCGCCTCATTCAAATACTGGCGACGATTATCCGCCAGCTCCACGATCTGTTGCCGCAACTCCTCGCGTCGGAATCTCATTTCCGCGACGTATGCTTCTTTGTCTTCCAGGGTCAGCGTTCTCATCGTTTCAGGGAGTTCCGCTCCATCGATATCGGCGACGTTGGCCTCGGCAGTGCCGAGCTGTTGCAGCAAATCCCAGTCGCAGACGTAGAGCGGGCTTGCCTTCGCGACCGCTCGATCGGCGGCGGCGGAGGGGCCCAGCGAACGAGCGTTGCGGTCCTGCTCGAGTTGATTCAGGAAAGCGTCTTGCCCTGGTTTCCCAAGCGGCAGATAGGTGCCGGTAAACTGATCCCCGAGATCCGCGAGGTCGACGTCGAAGGGGGTCGTGCGAACGACGGAGTCGTCCTCAACAGACGCGAACTGGCCGCCGCTACGCTCGGCGATCTTCTTCCATAACGGGGCGTGCTCGGCCTTGGGTTGTCCAAAGTAGATGGGATTTACGGCGATGTCTCGGCGCATCGCTTCTTCGGCCATTTCGACCATATCCACGAGGGGGTCCTGATCGGCGGCTTCGTTACCACCAATGAAAACTAGCCTCAGGCCCTCCGCGGATTCCGACCAGTCTAGCTGTTCGAGCGCAGTCTGAAGGGCGCGTCCGACGTACTCTCCGGCCCCGACAGTGGCCGTGAGCTCAAAGAGACGCTGCGAGACCGCATCGAGGTTCTCAGTAAGCGGACTCTCTACGCGAACCCATCCCGAGCGGTAGTCGGCGGATGAGTTTCCATAGGTCAGGAGTGCTACCCGTAAGTGGGGCGTTGGTTGGGCCGAGGTCAGGTCACCAACGAGTTGCCAGAAATTCAAACGCGCGGCGTCGAGCGCGAAATCCATAGAGTTGCTCGTATCCAGGAGAATTGCCACGTCGATCGATGGCGATGAAACCTCGCTAGCGGTGGCTTGCCTTTCCGATAAACACAGCATCGTAGCGACGACCGACGCGTGCAAAGCCGAACTATTGCGTTTGACAATGTCGCGCATTCCCCCACCTCGATTTCTGGCCCGCTGGGCGCAAGTCCTGGCACATTGCAAACCCGTGGGTTCGTGAGCGTACCACGTCCGCTGAATACTTAACAATCAGTTGCCGTACCTCTCAGCAGCGCGCCAAATTACAAAACCGCAGTTCCGGTACCTGCGCACAGAGGGCGCACCGAACACTTCGCGCGCACGTTCAAAGGAGAGGGCGGGGCGCCCGAAGGCGCCCCGCTGAAATGGCCTACGGCGCCGGCGGCACCGGGCAGCTCATGCTGAAGATGTCGCACGCACTCTCGATCGCCTGATTGCAGAGCTTCTGGCTGCCCGCGGGGCCGGGCGGCTCGAAGTCCAGCTCGGGTGGCGGATTGCCGTCCGCGTCCAGCTCGAGCGGCAGGTCGTGGCAATTGTCCTCGAGTGGCATGCACGTCTCGCCCAGCAGCGGGCAGTCCTGGTTGCCACCACAGAACCCGCTGGGGCTGCTCGGGCAGGTTCCCAAGACACATATGCCGGGCACATCATCCACGCCGTCCAAGTCGTCGAGCACGCCTCCGTTGTTCAGACAGTCAATCCTCGCAATGCGATTCGAAATCTCGGCTGTGGTGGGGCCGTCGGTCGGGTCCCCATCCACGGCATTCAGACAAACCGCATTGCCCGCGCTGAACTCCCCGGCGTTGACCGTCAAGGAACAGTCACTTCCTCCGCCCGACATGACGCAGTTGAGGGACATCGCCGTGAGCTGCCGGGCAAGCTGCAGTTTCTGATCCCCTTGCGGACTGACGCACAGAGCCTCGAGGGCTGACGTGATCGACGTGTTCAAGATGGTGTCGTTAATGAGCTCGCCGCAGATGACCGGGTCAACTAAGGCGTAGTCGAGGACCGCCTGTGTGATGTTCTGGCTCGCCAGTTTTTTCGGATCGACGCCAGCGTGCGTGCCCCAGAAGCCTGCGGTTCGACAGACGAAGCCAAGACAATTCGGGATTGGCGAGTCAATGCACCCGTTGATATCGGCGTTCGGATTCGCTGGATCGCACAAGCCTTCGGTACAAGCATCGAGATCCGGGCAGACGGTGTCGTCGGGTTCTCCGGAGACACACGCTCCGCCGACGCAGAGGTCGCCTGGGGTGCAAGCAAAGCCGTCCTCGCATGACGTGCCGTCAATCACTACGGTGTCCGGACAGGCTTGGTCCGCTTCGCCAGTGCAGGACTCATCGGGGTCGCAGTCCTCGTCGGTGCCCTGACTGCAGATGGTGGTCGACGGAGCGAAGGTGTCCGTAGGACACGCCGCATCGGCAACGCCGGTGCAGGACTCATCCGGGTCGCAGATGTCGCCCGTGCCGGTGTTGCAGATGGTCGTCGCAGAAGCTACCACGTCGGCCGGACACGCCTGGTCGGCAATGCCGCTGCAGGACTCATCCGGGTCGCAGACGTCGCCAGTGCCGGTATTGCAGATGGTCGTCGCAGAAGCTACCACGTCGGCCGGACACGCCTGGTCGGCAATGCCGCTGCAGGACTCATCCGGGTCGCAGACGTCGCCAGTGCCG
>CAZKNR010000413.1:0-73236 GCA_964553925.1 uncultured Acidobacteriota bacterium | reverse complement strand
GAGCCGGATGATCTCCAGATAGCGGCGTGGGACCTCCCGCTCCCCCATCACCCGCGCCATTCGCTGGACGTTCTCGCTCCCGAGCCGCTGGGGGATGCATCCCCGGAGTCCGTCGGGAACGCCCTTCGCCATGCGGTTTCCGAACAGGAAGGCCTTGTAGCGATCGTAGCCGGCGAAGAGCTCGTCGGCGCCCTCCCCCGCGAGGACCACTTTCACCTGCTTCGATGCCTCCGCGCTCAACACCATGAGCGCCAGAAACGCCGCGTCCCCGACCGGCTCATCCATGTGATAGACCATCGAGTCCAGCCGATCGAGCGCGTTTTCGCCGATGAAGACCTCGTGAAAATCGGCGCCAAAGTGACGCGCGGCCAGGCGGGCGAAGCCGAGCTCGTTCGTCGTTTCGAAGCCGGCGGAGAAAGCATGGACATCCGCTCCCAGGGCTTTCGCCGCCGCGACCACTATCGAAGAATCGATCCCGCCGGAGAGAAAAAACCCCAGGGGAACGTCGCTCGCAAGCCGCATCCGGACCGAGTCGATGAAGAGCTCCTTGAGCTCCGCCGCGAGCGCCTCGGGCGGCCGGTCGTCCTCCGATACTTCGGGCGGTCGCCAGAACGTCCCCGTCGCGGCGATGCAGTGCTTCTCGAGATCGAGCTCCAGGTAGGTTCCCGGCTGCAATTTGTAGATGTTCTCGAAGAGGGTCCGGGGCCCGAGGGTGAAGCGGAACGTGAAGTATTCCGAGAGCGCCTTTCGATCGACGTTTCGGGGGACGCCGTGCTCGAGGATGGCTTTGATCTCGGAAGCGAAGAGGAACCGATCTCCGTCCCAGTAGTAGTAGAGGGGCTTGATGCCGAACGGATCCCGGGCCAGCAGGAGCCGTTTGCGATCGCGATCGTAGATCGCGAAGGCGAACATACCGTTCAGGCGGCTCAGTATGCCGGCGCCGTAGCAGCGGTAACCATGAAGAACGACCTCGCCGTCCCCACGCGATCGGAAGTGATATCCCTTGCCCTCGAGCTCCGACCGAAGCTCTTTGAAGTTGTAGATCTCGCCGTTGTAGACCAGCCAGAACCGGCCGTCGGGGTCGGACATGGGCTGGTTCGACTGCTCCGACAAGTCGATGATACTGAGCCGCCTGTGCCCCAGGCTCACGTGATCGTCGACGTACCGGCTTCCGTGGTCGGGCCCCCGATGGGCGAGGGCTCGGTTCATGGCGTCGATCAGCGATTCGCTTCGGTAATTGAAGCCGCTGATTCCACACATCGCAGGTCTACATCCTACCCGCATCGGGCGAGCGCGGGCAACCCGAACCGCGTGTTGCACGGGCCCGGAGCCGCGGCGTAGCATCCCTCACCATGAGCTCCGCCCTGCGCTCGAAAGCGAGCCTCGTCTGCGGCGCACTCATCCTCGTCGGGGCGGCTCCCCTTTACCACGCGGCCTACCAGTTCCAGAAAGACCGCCGATTCGAGATCGGCTCCATGGACCGTGATTTTCTTTCTGAAGAGGCTCAGTTCTCAGCACCGACGGCGATGAGCGGCCCGATCCGCTACGACGACGGCTCCGTCGCCGTCATCGACTTCTACGGCCGTCTCACCGCTCGGTCGGCTGAGCTCGAGATCCCCTACCATTCTCTGCGCTCTCCCCTCCGTCTTTTTCTGAGAGCTCATCGGTTCGGCCTCCAGGGCAAGGTCCTTCTCGAGGTCAACGGCGAGCTCCTCGGCGAGTTCGTCTTCGCGAAGAGCTCCTATCCCTGGGGCGGCATTCGGACTATCGTGCCCCAGAGCGTCGCCGAACGAGGTCCCCTCCATATCGAGCTCGTCACCGAGGGCGGCGATCCTCCACCGAGTCACATGTCCGAGGAGACGGGCGTCGGGCTCGACTGGATTGACGTCAGCCCCATGTCCCAAGGCGCGGTCCTGCGACCCTCACGGGCGGCGTACACGGCGTTCTACGTTTTCGTCCTCTCCGGCTTTGCCTTCGCGCTCCTCTCCGGGCTCTCGTTCTCCCGAGCGACGGTGGCTCTCGGCGCTCTCGTCGCTGTCGCATGCGCTTCGACGGCACGATTCCCCGTCGAGACTTCGGTCGCGCTCGCACGCCTCTGGATCGTGTTTCCTTTCGCTCTCGCCGTACACTTCGCCGTCACCAGAGTTCTCGGAAAGGAGTGCTTCGACGCTCACTTCGTTTCCAGGCTCTTCGCCATCGCCGCCCTGGTGCATTCCGTCTTGATCTTCTTTCCCAACCACCTGCCGCCGGACGTTCCCCTGCACGGGATCCAGGTTTCCTGGCTTTCCTCAGCCGATTTCTCCTACACCGGCCTCCTCGATTACTCGAGAACCCTCAGCCGCAGCATCACCTCCGATGCCGTTCTGATGGAGATAGGGCGAGAGGATAAAAGCCCGGAAGAAGCCTCCCGGCAGTCCTTCGGCGCTCCCTACCCGCCATTTTTCTACCTCCTGGCCTTTTCCTTGTCGCGACTGCACGGCGATCTGCGCTTCGTTCTCGAGTTTCTTGCGGTCGCCATGGGATCCCTGATGCTCGTTCTCGTGTTCCTCATCGCGAAGGCTTTCTTTACGGACGGCGTCACGGCGCGCCTCGCCGCGATTCTCTTCGCGATGGAGATCTCGGTCTGGCATCACGCGAACCGCGGCCACGCTCCCGGAGTCTTCGGAGCGCTCTTCGTGCTGCTCTTCCTCTGGTATCTAGCTTCCCGAGGGGATTCCCCGCATCGTTCTTTGGGCGTCGCTCGGTTCGCCTTGCTCACGGCGGTGGTTGCGCTGTCCTATACCGTGGCGCTCGTCCAGATCTCAATCTTCATATTCTGTTACGCGCTCCTCCTTCTGCTCTTTGGAGAAGTGCGAGAGGGGCGCAGGTCACTCGTTCCACCGATGCTCGCCGGCTTCGCCATTGGCTTCGTTGCCGCCGTGGCCCTCTTTTACGCGCCCTACGTCGCCGCGATGCTGACGCCGTCTCCGGCAAGCGGCGTTCTGCTCGCGCGGGCGTCGGACTACGACCCACCGGCGACGTTCTATTTTCTCGGGAACCAACTGCGGGATAGCGTTCGAATCCTGCAGAACGGGCACGTCGTCTACGTTCTATTGTCGATCGCGGGCCTCGGCTTTCTAAGGCGGAGTCAAGCCTCTCATGACCACCGGTGCTGGATCTGGGCGGGGCTGTCCACCTATGCCTTCATGCTGGTGCTGAAGGATCCCGCGTTTCTCCCTCGCATCTTTCTTCACGCGAAAGAGGACCTCTTCTACGCTCCATTCGCCTGTCTTCTCGGGGCTCTTCCCCTCGCCTGGCTCTGGAGCCGTCCGCGGCTTCGACCCCTGGTCGCCGCTGCCGTCATCGGGTTTTGCTACTTGTCGATCCGGGACAAGATCTGGAACGCTGACACGCTCCACCCCCAACCGATCGCGAATGCCATCGAGAGTTCCTCGAGCCGAGACGGCCGTGCCGTCTGACGCGTCACTGCTCTACACCCCGAGCGTCTACGCGGTCTCGCCTCCGGAGAGTATCGTCGTTCCGCCATGCATCGTATGCGATGCGACACGCGCTCGAACGACCTATCGAGTGGAAGGGGTCCTCTCTCCGATCGTCGTTTGTGAGGACTGCGGATTGGGCTACTACCACCCCATGCTCGGAAGCGAGGAGGTCGCCTCGTTCTATCCGCCCGAGTACTACGGGAAGCCCGGGACCAAGTTCCGCCCGGCGATCGAGGCCTTGGTTCGCCTCGTGGGAAGAAGGCACGTGCGGTTCCTCTCCCGCGACCTTCGAAAGGGGGCGCGGGTGCTCGATATCGGTTGCGGGCGGGGAGTTCTTCTCGCTCCGCTCGCGGACATGGGTTTCGAGACCCACGGCTTCGAGGTGAGCCCGGACGCGGTGCGAGGAGCGGACTCTCGGGCAGAGATCCGGATCGCTCCCAGGCTCGTCGAAGCGCGGTACCCGTCCGACTTCTTCGATGAAGCGATCCTATGGCACGTCCTCGAGCACCTGGCCGATCCCCGCGGGACCCTCGAGGAGTGCCGGCGGGTTCTACGCCCCGGGGGCAGGATCGTCGTCGCGGTTCCCAATTTCTCGAGCGTGCAGTCCCGCTGGAGCGGTCCGGCCTGGTTTCACCTCGACCCGCCTCGTCACCTGTATCACTTCCCCGCCGACGCACTCTGGCGTCTTCTCGAGCGCTCGGACTTCACCTGCGCCTCGGTGCATCATTTTTCCTTGCGCCAGAATCCCTTCGGCTGGATTCAGAGCGCCTTCAATCGCTATTCGGGCCTGCCCCGAAACGCGCTCTACACCCACATGTACCGGACCGATCCCAACAAGCGGGTCCCCCTGGACCGTCTGACTCGGGCCGGAATGTGGTCGGCCTTCGTAGCCGCCACTCCGATGGCGCTCGCGGTGAGCGCCTCGATGGCGGCGGCGCGGAGCGGGGCGACGATTCATGTCGTCGGGTACCGGTAGGGCGCTTTCGCCGCACCTTCCGAAACTCACCGCGTTCGAGATCCTGCACACCTGGATTCCCTTCCGGCGGTTCTCCATGCACTCGCTCATGTCGTATCGAAGGAACTCGTCGTCCGGCGGTCGAGAGTGTCGTAATCGAAGGTGACCGTGTAGGAATCGCTGTCTGTGATCGTCTGAACCTGGTAACCCCGCCTCTTGAGTTGTACTCAACTCATGCATTTTCGATTTTTATCCAACTCGAAGGTCACCCAAGAAGGGGGCTCGAGCTGGGGGAGCTCAGCTCCTGGGGCCGGGGCGGGCGGTGAATCGATGCGTGAAGTCGCGGTCGACGGCGAGGGCCTCTCGGATTCCGAATCGCTCCATGATGACGAAGCTCAGGCAGTCGACGGTGCTGTATTCCTTGTCCTTGTACCTCTTGAGGTACTCGAAGGCCTCGTACTCATCCTGGGGCGTGGCCCAGTGGATGCGCGCCAGGCTTTCGTCATAGAGACGTTCGCCCATCTCGACCGCCGCTCGGTGGTGAAGGGAACTGCGGGCGAGAGTGATCGATTCGAAGACCACGTGATTCGTGGTGAGCCAGAGATCGGAGAGCCGCTCGGGGTCGAACTCCTCAAAAACCTCGCGGACTCGCTCGTGGTCCGGGTCCTTCTTCGATGCCAGGGCAAAGAAGAAGCTGGTGTCGACGAAGATCATTTCTTGTAGATGTATCTGTCGTGGTCCCGAGCGATGGGAACCCCTTCGGGCGCGTCCTTGATGAAGCCCACGAAGTCTCGCGGATCCATCTCCCTCGCCCCACGGGCCGGTATGATCTCGAGCTCGACTTCGGTTTTGTCCTTGAGATCGACCTTCTCCATGGGCTTGAAGACGCCGTCCTCGTAAATCGCTTTGACCGTCATGATGCTTTCCTCTTTGTCCATTCTAGCATCGGCCGCTCGCGCGGGGGAGACCAGTCGAGGACCTCGAGGAGCTCCTTCGCGGAAACCCGGGTGTAGAGCGCGGTGGTCTTGAACCTCCGGTGGCCGAGAAGCTCCTGAACGTGGCGGACGTCGGCGCCGTACGGAGAAGATGTGGCGAAGTCCATGGCAGGTGACGTGCTTTTCGGTCTGGGATCAGGAGAGTCCTTCCGCATCACATGCACCGACCACGCGCCGGGTTCCCCATCTATGATGGGTCGAAGCTCCACCGCCCGCGGCGCGTGGGCTTCGAGAGCTCGCGGCGAAGCGCCTCGAGGTAGCGCGCGCGGGAAACGGACCGGGCACCGAAACGAGCGAGGTGCGACGTCTCGACCTGGCAATCGATGAGATCGATCTTCCATCGGCCGAGCTGCTCCACCAGCCCCGCGAAAGCGATCTTGGAGGCGTCTCCCGCCCTCGAGAACATGGACTCTCCGAAAAATACGCCTCCGAGAGATACACCGTAGAGCCCTCCCGCGAGCTCTTCTCCTCGAAAGGCCTCGGCCGAGTGCGCGAAGCCTAGGTGGTGCAGCTCCACGTAGGCCGCCTTCATTTCCTCCGTGATCCACGTTCCGCTCTGGCCGGGTCGCGGCGCCTTCGAACAAGCCTCGATGACGTCTTCGAACGCTTCGTCGAGCGAAAGCCGGAGGCTCTCGGTCTTTCGCGCTCTCGCGAGCCTCCGTGGAACTCGAAACGACTCGGTCGTCAGCACGAACCGAGGGTCGGGCGAGTGCCACAGGATGGGCTCCCCGTCGGAGTACCAGGGAAAGATGCCCTGGGAGTAGGCGGCAACGAGCCGCTCGGGGCTCAGGTCTCCGCCGACGGCGAGAAGCCCGTTTTCGGCGTGATCGACGGGAGGAAACAGGATCCCGTCGCCGAGACGATAGACCGGCATGAAGCCTGCAACCGCAAAAAAAGCTCAGGCGTCCGCGGGCTCAGGCTCCTTCGACGGCGCGCTCGCGGGATCGACGGTGAAGGTGAGCTTCTCGGAATCGAGTCCGATGGTGACGGTACCGCCGTTTTCGAGCTCTCCGAACAGGATCTCGTCGGTGAGCGGATCCCGGACCTCCGACTGGATGAGCCGCGAGAGCGGCCGGGCGCCGTACCGCGTGTCGTAACCCTTCTTCGCGAGGTACGCCCTCGCCTCGGGCGTGAGGGTGAAGGCGACGCGCCTTTCGCGAAGCTGCGCCTCGAGCTCGAGGACGAACTTCTCGACGATAGTCTCCATGACCTCCATGGTGAGGGGATCGAAGCTCACGATGGCGTCGAGCCGGTTTCGGAACTCCGGGTTGAAGAGCTGCTCGATCGCTTTCTTCCCCCGCGCGGGCGCGTCTTTCGCCTGGTCGCTCGCGAATCCGATCCCGAGGGCGTTTATCTCCCGCGAGCCGGCGTTCGAGGTCATGATCACGATCGCCTGGCGAAAATCCGCCTTCTTGCCGGTGTTGTCGGTCAACGTGGCGTGGTCCATCACCTGAAGGAGGATGTTGAAGAAATCGGGATGGGCCTTCTCGATCTCGTCGAGGAGCACGACGCAGTAGGGATGCTGCCGCACGGCGTCGACCAGGAGCCCTCCCTGGTCGAACCCGACGTAGCCCGGCGGGGCGCCGATGAGCCGCGCCACCGCGTGCTTCTCCATGTACTCGCTCATGTCATAGCGAAGGAACTCGTTTCCGAGGTGGCGCGCGAGCTGGCGGGCGAGCTCCGTCTTTCCGACACCCGTCGGGCCGGTAAAGAGGAAGCACCCCGCGGGATGCTCGGGATGGCCGAGGCCGGCGCGCGCACGCCGGATGGCGCGGGCCACGAGCTCGACCGCGGGCTTCTGGCCGAAGACGACGCGGTTCAGCGACTCCTCTAGAGTCCTCAGACGCTCGCGGTCCGAGGCCGAGGCCTGCTTTTCGGGAATCCGGGCGATGCGGGATACGACCCGCTCGATCTCGGCAACGTCGACTACGGGCTTATCGTCCGCGCCCGACTGAAGCCTCATCATCGAGCCCGCTTCGTCGATGACGTCGACGCCGCTGTCGGGAAGACGGTACTCTCTCAGGTGGCGCTGCGCCAGGCGCACCGCGGTCTCGAGAGCGCCCTTGGTATAGACCACGCGGTGATGGTCCTCGTAGCGGGATTGAAGCCCTTCGAGGATCTTCACCGACTCCTCGAACGACGGCTCGTCCACCGCGATCTTCTGGAGCCTTCGGTGGAGCGCGCGGTCTTTCTCGAGGTGCTTGAACTCCTCGAACGTCGTCGACCCCACGAGCCGCACCCGGCCCTCGGTCAGGATGGGCTTCACCAGGTTCGCGAGATCCATGGTGCCGCCGGTCGTGGCGCCCGCTCCGACCATGGTGTGGAGCTCGTCGATGAACAGGATGGGTTTCGGCCGCTTCTCGAGGGCGGCGATGACCGCTTTGAAGCGCTCCTCGAAGTCGCCGCGATAGCGAGTGCCGGCGAGAAGCGCCCCCGAGTCGAGGGCGAAGATCTCGGCGCCCTTGAGGATCTCGGGGACTTCGTCCGAGATGAGCCTCTGAGCGAGGCCTTCGACGAGGGCGGTCTTCCCCACACCGGCGTCGCCGACGAAAACCGGATTGTTCTTGCGGCGCCGGCAAAGGACCTCGAGAGCGCGGCGGATCTCGGGGGCCCGGCCGATGAGCGGGTCGAGGAGCCCCTTTCGGGCCCGCTCCGTCAGGTTCACGGCGAAACTGGAAAGCGGGTCCGCGCCCGAGCGAGGTCCTTCCTCATCGCCCTCTCCCGCGGGTGCCGGACTCCCCGCGGGAATCCGCTGGACTTTCGAGATTCCGTGCGAGATGTAATTAAGGATGTCGAGACGGGTGACGTTCTGCCCTTCGAGGAGCCTCGCGGCCTGGGAGCGTCGTTCCTGGAGGAGCGCTGCCAGAGCGTCTCCCACGTCGGCGTCGCTTTTCCCCGCGCTCTGGACGTGGAGGACCGTCTTTTGGAGCACGCGCTGGAACGCGAGCGTCTGGATCGGCTCCTGGCCCGAGTCCCTGGGGAGAAGCTCGACCCCGCCCTCGAGATGGTTCTTGAGGTCCTTCCGCAGTCGATCGAGGTCGACCCCGCAAGCGGCCAGGATCTCCTCGCCCTTCGCGTCGTGGGCGATCGCGAACAGAAGGTGCTCGAGGGTGAGGTGCGCGTGCCGCCGAGAATCCGCCTCGCGATACGCCAGGCTCAAGACCAGCTCCAGATTCGTGGTGAACATCAGGTGGGCCTCATTCCGGTTCGATGCTGCAGCGCAAGGGGTGTCCCGATTCTTTGGCGCGTTCTTCCACCATGACCGCTTTGGTCTCCGCGACCTCGAACGGATAGATGCCGGCGATTCCCGTGCCCTTGGTGTGGACGTGCATCATGATTTGATACGCCTCGGCGGGCGACTTCGCGAAGACCGACTCCAGGATGGTGATGACGAACTCCATCGTGGTGTAGTCGTCGTTGTGGAGGAGGACTTTGTAAAGCTTCGGCTCCTCGGTTTTGGGCCGCGTCTTTTCCGCGACCCCACCTTCTCGCCTGCGATCGGCGTCACTCACTACCCCATTCTAGCAGGCGGAGCGCGCCTCGGGCGGAGGCCGAAGCTTTTCGAGGCTTGCGGAGGAAAAAGGGGTCTAGCGGGTCAGGAGCCGCAGGTGGAGCCTGCGGGATTCGCGGCGGCCGCGGCCATCGCCTTTTGGCCCTTGAGGATGGCGCACCAGTCCTTGTGCTGCTCGACCGGCATCCCGCACTCGATGCATACCCGGATCCTCTTCTTGGGCTCTGCTTTTTGTCCGAACAGCTTCCCGAGGAACGACATCACTGGACTCCTTCCCGTTGTTGTTAAGACGATACGGCGCCCTCAAAGGTTTTGTTCAATGCCACGAGATTAGGGGATCGATGGTGGTAGATCCGGCCTGCGGGCTGTCCCCCCTGGGCATGGCATAGAATGACCGAGGTTCACTTCTGGGGGATACGAAGATCGACGGGAAGCGCGTGAGTACGGCCTCCGTCTGGCCGCGTCCGATCCGCTCCGGAGTCGCCCTCTTTCTGGCTACACTCGCCGGGCTCGGGGTGTGGTCCGCTTGTCTCGACGCCGCCCGCACCCTCGAGGTCGACATGGGTCCCGGGGCTCGCGACTACCTTCAGGGACTCTCGTCCACCTGGGTCTTCGACGGCGAGATGTCATGGCGCTCGCTCCAGACCCGCTCGCGCGTCACCCTTCCTCTCACTATGGTTGGGCCCGGCACGCTCACACTCACGCTTCGCTCGAAGGGTCCATCCCCTTCCGAGATCCGCGCCGCCCTGGACGACGCTTCCCTCGGAACCTTGAGCCTCGCTCCTGATTCCCTTCCCCGTGAGCTTCGCTGGGAGATTCCTGATGGACGGCGTCGGGCGTCGGTCCGGCTGCGCTCGGAGCCGGGTCCGGGGTCGGTGGTCGAGATCGCGCGGCTCCGATTTCAGGTGGCGAGCATCTCTCCTTCGCGGGACGAAGCACTCGCGTTCGGCGCTCTCGTAGCCCTCAGCTATCTCGCGTTCGCCATCGCCGGCCTCGGGCCGGGCGCGACTCTCGCCGGCACACTCGGAGTCGCTCTCGTGATGAGCGCGATCTCGCTCGTGGACGGCTTCGCCGGGATTCACCTCGCACCTCGGCTGGCACCCGCTGCTTTTCTCGGAACCATTGGCCTGGTCGTTGTACGGTTCCTCGCCCCCGGCTCGAGCGCTCTCCTGCGGGCATTGTTTCTGGCGACGGTCTTGGTCAAGAGCGCCCTCTTGTTTCATCCGCGCTTCTACTTCGTCGATCTACCGATCCACGAGACTCTTCTCGAGCTGGTCTACCACCGCGGCGCGGTCGATTTCTGGGAGCGCCTCCCCGACTATCAACAGATCCACAATCTCGGCGTCGCACCGGTAGCGGGGACGTACCGCGCTTTTCCTTATCCGGTTGCCTTCTACTTCCTCGCCGGCCTCGGAAACCGGCTCCATCACTCCCCCGAGCTGTGGTTGAAGCTCACCGCCTCAGGCATCGCGGCTCTCGCTCTGTTTCCTCTCGGTACCCTCGCCCGAAGGCTCTCGAACCGTCCGCATGCCGATGCTTTCGCGGCGGTCTCTTATCTTCTCGTTCCTTCGATCACCAGAAGTCTCTTTTTGCTGGAGCTGTCCGCGGTCACCGGATCGTTTTTCGATTTACTGGCCCTCGCGTGTCTGGCGCGCCTGTCCTTGAGGCCGGAAGGCCTTCGCCGCTTCTCACTCGCAACCGCGGCGATGACCGGAGCCCTCGTCGCCTATACCGCCGCGTTCATCCATTTCGGTCTGTTCGTCGCTTCGGCACTCGCGCTCGGCATTCTCGGCCGCGGCCTCGATCGGCGCAATCTGGCGCGGCTCGCGGCGGCGGGACTCCTGGCGGCGGCCCTCGCTCTTCTCGCTTACCATCCCGAAACCGTCCGCGCGATTCCCGATTTGGTCATGTCCGAAGGGGCTGATGGGATCGAAGGGATCGAAAGGGCCGGCGTGGATGGACCGCCGCCTTCGGCAGCAAGCGTCTCGGCGCGAGCCGAATCGGTGTTCGCCCGCGTGGCAGGGTTCATCGGTATTCCCTTGCTCGGGCTCGGGGCCTTCGGACTCGGCGCGGTGCTACCGAGGCTCGAGTCGCCGTCGCTGCGGTTGCTCTTCGAGTCCTGGGCGCTCTCCTCGCTCGCCATGCTCGCTTTGCGCTTCCTGTTTCCCGACTATTTCCACTATGCCAAAGAGCTGTACTGGGGAGGGGCGCTTCTCGCGGTTGGCGCGGGGAGCCTTCTCGCGAACCTATGGGCCGGTTCCCGATACGGCAGGCTCTTCGTAGTCCTTGCCACCACCGCCCTCGCCCTGGCTTATGGGTTTTCGTTCCGAGCGATGGTGACGCAGTTCTACACAGACTATCTGTTCCTGTGACCGACCTTATAATGTCGCGTATGGCTAGCTCTGTGGTCGATGCCGTAGTGCCCAAGGTCCTGGGATGGTTCCGCGACTTTCATCAAAACCCCGAGCTCGGGCTCGAGGAGGTCCGGACCTCGGGGATCGTCGCGGCGCACCTGCGCTCGCTCGGGCTCGAGGTGCGGACCGGCGTGGGAAAGACGGGGGTGGTGGCGCTGGTGAAGGGATCGAAGCCCGGACCTACGGTCGCCCTTCGCGCCGACATGGACGCGCTCCCCGTCACCGAGAAGACGGGGCTTGCCTATGCCTCGACCGCGAGGACCGTCTACCGGGGCGAGGAAGTGGGGGTCATGCACGCCTGCGGCCACGATTCCCACACGGCAATCCTGATGGGGGCGGCCGAGGTCCTGAGCGCGAGGCGAGAGGAAATCGCGGGCACGGTGATGCTCCTGTTCCAGCCGGCGGAGGAAGCGGCACTCCCTGGGGAACGGAGCGGGGCCGAGCTCATGCTAGAGGACGGCGTGTTCGACCGGGTGAAGCCCGATGCCCTCTTCGCGCTCCACACGACGCCCCGGCTTCGGACGGGCCACTTCATGACCCGGGAGGGGCCGATCATGGCGAGCGAGGACAACGTGATCCTGACGGTCCACGGCCGAGGGACCCATGCCTCGCGACCGTGGGACGGAGTCGATCCCATCGCCGTTTCCGCCCAGATCGTGAACGCCGTCCAGACCATCGTGAGCCGCCAGGTGAACCTCGCGACCGCCCCCGCGGTCATCACCTTCGGACTGATTCGCGGCGGGACGCACGCGAACGTCATCGGAGACGAAGTTCGGCTCGAGGGCACCATCCGCACGTTCGACCCCAAAATGCGGGCCGACATCCAGGAGCGGCTGAGGCGAACGGCCGAAGGTGTCGCCGGAAGCTTCGGCGCCACGGCCGGGCTCGAGATCCGCCCCGTCAACCCGGCGACGGTGAACGACCCCGAACTCGTTCGCCGCATGCGTCCGACTCTCGAGGCGGTCGCGGGGACGGACGGAGTCTTCGAGTGCGAGCTCATCCTCGCGACCGAGGACTTCGCCTACTTCGCGAAGGAGGTCCCGAGCATGTACGCCTTCATGGGCGTCACCGGTCCGGGGCGCGACCTGAACGAGGCCCCATTCAACCACTCGGCTTATTTCCGCGTCGACGAGGAGACGTTCGCGCCCGGGGTCGAGATGATGACGCGGCTCGCGCTCGACTTTCACGGCAGGTCCGGCAGGCCCAGCCGGCCCGGCCGTCAGTCCCGGTAGTCGGGCTCCTCGCGGTCGAGGATCCGGAGGAGCGCTTCGAAGTGCTCCCGCGCCTGTTTCGCGAGGTTGTTGGGCCGATCCTCCCGCACGTAGCCGCGGGCGACTTCGTCTCCGATCGATCGAAGACGCCCTCCCGTCGACTGCGCGAGGACCTGCACCATCGCCGCGCGCTCCAGGAAATACAGGTCGTCGAAGGCCTTCGCGACGGAAGCGCCCACGACGACCACACCGTGATGGGCGAGGAACAACACGTCGCGTTTCCCGAGGACCGAGGCGAGGCGTTCTCCCTCCGCCGCCTGGTCTGCGGCGCCCTGGTACAGATCGTCGTAGGCGACGCGGTCGTGAAACCGGAGCGCGTTCTGGCTCGCGGGCAGAAGGCGGCCGTTCTCGAGAAGTGTCAGGGCCGTGGTGTAGGGTTGATGCGTATGGAGCACCGCGTGGGCGTCGGGCCGGGCCTTCAGGATCCTCGAGTGAATGAAGAGCGCGGAGGGCTCGACCTCGCCCTTACCTTTTTGCACCTTGCCGTCTGGATCGACGAGGAGGAGCCGGCTCGCGGTGACCTCGCGGAAATGCACGCCGTGGGGGATGACGAGGAAGTTCTCCCCCGCCCGGGCGGTGAAGTGGTTCGAGATCCCCTCGTTGAGATCGAAGCGCACGGCGAGCCGGTAGGCCGCGGCGAGCTCGATCCGGATGCGCCGGGTTTCTTTCATGAGGCCTCCTCGGACTCGCGCGTGAAGAGGGCTCGATATTCCTTTTCGAGCGCCTTGGCGCGTTTTGCGGACAGTCCCCCGAGAGCCTCGACAGCGTGCCGGAGGCGGACGCGCACCAGGTCGAGCCCGAGGATTTCCATGGAGCGGAAGAGCGGGGTCGAGGCTTCGGCCCCGCTCAGCGCGACGTAGAACGGCCGGGTGAGATCGCGGAGCTTGACGCCGAGCTTCTCCGAGAGATCGCGGAAGGCGTTCTCGATCGCCTCGTGGGTGAGCTCCGGGAGCGCCTCGAAAAGCCAGACAGCCATCTGGAGGATCCCCGCGAGCTCCTCCGAGGTCTTCCCCTTCAGCTGAAGCTTTTCCGGATCGAAGGGCACGCGGTCGGCGAAGAAGAACCAGGTGAGCGGTCCCCAGTCGGAGAGCGTCTCGAGCCGCGGCTGGGCGAGAGGAACGATGCGGAGAAGGTGCTCGTCGGAAAGCGCCCATTTGCGAAGCTCGGCGAGAAGAGCGGGAGCGTCGTAGTTCTCACGGATGTAGCGGGCGTTGAGCCACCGCAGTTTCTCGACGTCGAACACCGGCCCTCCGAGCGAAAGTCTCTCGAGCTCGAAATTCTCGACGAACTCGGCGAGGGTGAACTTCTCTTCCCCCTCGGCCCGGGTCCAGCCGAAAAGACCCATGAAGTTCAGCATCGCCTCGGGAAGAAAGCCCGCCCGCCGGTAGTAGCGGATGGACGTCGGGTTCTTGCGCTTCGAGAGCTTGGTCTTGTTCGGATCGTTGTTCCGGAGAAGCGGAAGGTGGCAGAAGATCGGCGGCTCCCAGCCGAAGTGCTCGTAGAGCTTCACGTGCTTGGGGACCGAGCTAATCCATTCTTCGCCGCGGATCACGTGGCTGATCTGCATGAGACGATCGTCGACCACGTTCGCCAGGTGGTAAGTGGGATAGCCGTCGGATTTGAGAATCACCTGATCGTCGACCGAAGCCCAGTCCTTCCGGATCTCGCCGCGGAGAAGATCCTGAAACACACAGTCCCCCTCCACGGGGACCTTCATCCGCACCACGTGACTCTCCCCCGCGGCTCTTGACTCCGCCTCCTCGATGGGAATCGCCCGGCAGAGGCGGTCGTAGCCCGGGAAGATCTTCGATTCGATGTGCTCGGCCCTCATCGCGTCGAGCCTTTCCCGAGTGCAGAAGCACCGATAGGCGTGGCCCCTCTTCAGGAGCTCTTCGACGTGCTCGCGGTAAATCGGAAGCCTCTCGCTCTGCCGGTAAGGAGCATGAGGGCCGCCGACGTCGGGTCCCTCGTCCCAGGAGAGACCGAGCCACCTAAGGGATTCGAGAATCAGAATCTCCGATTGCCGCGTCGAGCGAGCCCGGTCCGTGTCCTCGATCCGAAGGAGGAACTGTCCTCCGTGTTTCCGGGCGAAGGCATAGTTAAAGAGGGCCTGATAGGCCGTTCCCACATGCGGATCTCCGGTGGGAGAGGGCGCGACTCGAACGCGGACAGCCCGCATAGCCATAAAAAGTCAGACCGTCAGTCGGCGATGGTACGTCCACCACTCGAGGAGGAGGAGAGCGAGGGCGAAGAGCACGAGCCCAATCCAGAGCTCCCCTTTCCCTCGAGACCCGGAGGACTCCGCTCCCCGCATCCCGGACTCGGGGCCGGCGAGCCCGGCCAGTGAAGACGCGTTCACCGCGGTGATGCGCGGGCTCAGGAGGTTCGCCGAGACCATCAGCTCCCCCTCCGAGCCTTTCACCGAGTAGAGCCCGGGCGCTGCCGGCGAGAACGAAGTGCGTCCCCCCGAAGTCCGCGAGAGAACGTCGTTCCCCTCGATGTCCGTCACGGCGCCGCTCCGGACAGAAACGGCGACCGTCCCGAGGCTCGAGGCCACGACGTCGGTCCCCGAGAGCCAGCTCACCGCGTTCGAAAGAAAGACGGGGAAGCTCGACTGGAACGGGAGGTTCGAGTCCTCGAGCGCGAACGCGAGCATCGCGAACCGCACCTCAGTCTCGGAGACGAGAATGAGTGGCTCCTCGTCGCTTCCCGCGACCACGCGAAAGGCGCCGCGGGAGACGAGAGCCGCCCTCTCCACCACCACGTCGTCGAGAGCGACGTGCTCCATCAAGGGGTGCTCGCGCGCCGTACCCGCGAGCGACAGGCTCTCGAGCTCCTGACCGGAGGGGACCGGAAGCCAGGAAGCGGCGCCCGGACGGATGAGAAGGGCCGGAGCCGAAGGCGGCATCTCCGGAGCGAAACGATCGAAGACGTAGAGGTCGGGCGGCGGCGCGGTCGTCGCCTCGCCGGGTTTCGCGAGCTCGAGCGAGACCCGGGGGTCGAGGCCGAGAAGGGTCGCGAGGGTGTCGTTTCCCGAGCTCACAAGAACGACCCGGGCCTTCCGGGGCGAGCCGAGGTAGGCGTAGGCGACGTTGTCGAGCTCGAAGCCGTCGTCGGGCGCGTCGATGAGGACCCGCACCGGACCCTCGGAGAAGCTTTCGAGATCCAGACTCTCGCCTAGGACCTGTCCGGCGGCGAGCGAAACACCGCGTTGCATCGTCTGGCCGCCGGCGCCGTCGATTCGAAGGGCGACCCGCTTCGGCCTGCCGGAGTGGTTCGTGAGCTCGAGAAACGCCTCGAACCGATTCGGCTCCGCGGGCACCGGACGAAGATCGAAAGCGGTGACCCCGACGTTATCTACGGGCTCGAATACCGAGATCACCCGCACCCCCGAAGGCGCCTCACTCACCATGACGCCGTCGGTGATGAAAAAAATCTCCGTCCCGGGATCGCCGAACAAGATGGGATCCGCCGCTGGGAACGCTGCGGTCTCTTGGAGCGAGACCCTTAACCCATCGAGTCTTTCGAACGCCGTTCTTCGCGATCCGAATTCCGTCCCTACGAGCCGCCCCGCGGTGTCCGTCACGAGGTACTGGCTCGAGGCGCTTCCCTCCGTGAGGAGGTCGCGCGCGATCTGCCGCGCTCGATCGAAGCGCGTGTCTCCCGAAGCCGTCGACGCTCCCATAGTCGGCGAGTCATCGACCACGACGGCGATGCGCCGCGCCTTCCCCGACAGAGCCTCGATCTCCGGTTTGCCGAGCGCGGCGGCGAGCGCGAGCCCGACCGCGAGCGCCATCAGAAGCGAGACGAGCCAGCGCCAAAAATCCGAGCGCCGCTTCCTCTCTTTCAGCACCCGTAGCCAGATGAAGGTCGAGGGAACGACCACCCGCTGCGGCGGAGGCCTCAGCCAAAAGAGAAAGAGAATTACGCCCGCGGTCAGGGTCAGGAGGAGGGCCACCGTCTCTCCCGAGAGCGCGAAGAAGCTCATCGAAGGAACCGATCCTGCCGGAAGATCTGGATCACCAGGTCCTCGAACGGAATCGAGGTCTCCGTCCTGACGTACCCCCAGCCGTACTTCGAACAATAGGCCTCGATGCCCGCCTGGTGCTTCTTCATCTCCTCATCGTAGGCCGAGAGGAGGGTCGGCGATATGCGAAGGCGGTGCGCGCCGCCGTTCTCCGAATCCACCAGCATCGCTTCGTCGGGAAACTGCGGCTTCACCTCCTCGGGGCTCAAGACCTGAACGTTGAATACGTCGTGCCGCTGGAACCTTAGGAAGTCGAACGCTGGCTCGAGACCCGCGGGATCCATGAAGTCCGACGCCACTACCACGAGCCCGCGCCGGCGCTTCGTTCCGAAGTAGGTTCGAAACGTCCGGTGGAGCGACGTCTCCCCGCTCATCGTCATGCGGTCGAGAAAGGTGAAGATGCGCCAGATCTGGTTCCGGCCGCGCCTCGAGGCGATCTGCTCGGAAACTCCATTCGAGTAGCCGATGACGCTCACCCGGTCGAGGTTCAGCAGACCGATGTAGGCGAGCGCCGCCGCCACCCTCCGGGCGTAGTCGAACTTCCTCGACTCGCCGAAGTCCATGGAGAGACTCGAGTCGACGAAAAGGTAGATAGGAAGATCCGCCTCCTCGTCGAAGATGCGGAGAATGAGCTTGTCGAGCCGGAGGTAGGCTTTCCAGTCGACGTCTTTGGTATCGTCTCCGCTCACGTAGGGGCGGTAGTCGGAGAACTCGACGCCGGTCCCCTTCTTTCGCGCCCGGTGCTCGCCCCGCATGTGGCCCGGCAGCATCCGGCTCGAGATGAGCTTCAGGTACTCGAGCTTCTTCATGAACTCTTCGTCGAAGAGGGTCGAGACGGCAGCCATGGCGGCCCGCATTATAGACGAAGCCCCGCTTAGGGAAAGGTTCGGAATGGGGAGGGATTGAGTTAAGATCACGGCCCAATGAGCACATTTTCGAATCCCGTGGAACAGAGCGGTTTTGGGGCGACCTCGAGGCGCGACTTGTGGTGGATCCAGCCCCTCCTGACGTTCCTGGGTCTTTCCGCGTTCCTCGTGTACGCGAACTGGGCGGCGTTTCAGGGCGAGCACTATACCTATGGCAACTACCTCTCGCCCTTCTACTCTCCGGAGATTTTTGGCGATTCCCCCCATAGCTGGTTCGGACCGAAGCCCGCCTTCTGGCCCGCCTTTCTGCCGTTCTCCCCCGCGCTGCTGATCCTCTGGGCGCCGGGCGGCTTTCGGCTCACCTGCTACTACTACCGAGGCGCGTACTACAAGGCGTTCTGGGCGGATCCTCCGAACTGCGCCGTCGGCGAGCCGAGAAAATCCTACTGCGGCGAGAACTCGCTCCCTCTCATCCTGCAAAACATCCACCGGTACTTCCTGTACTTCGCCCTTCTGTTCCTCCTCGTCCTCTCGCACGACGCCTGGAAGGGGATGTGGTTTCTCGACCCCGCGACGGGCGCGGAAAAATTCGGTATCGGTGTCGGGAGCCTGGTTTTGACCTTGAACGTCGTTTTCCTCGGCGGGTACACGCTGGGATGCCACTCGCTGCGGCACCTGGTGGGGGGGTTCTTGGACCGGCTCTCGGGCGCCCCCGTGCGCAAACGAGCCTACGTCTGCTCGAGCTGGCTCAACCAGCGCCACATGAAGTGGGCCTGGACGAGTCTCGTCTGGGTCATGTTCTCGGACGTCTACGTTCGCCTTTGCTCGATGGGCGCGATCTCCGATTGGAGAATCCTCTGATGCCAGACGCTTCGAAGACCCACGAGCACGACGTTCTCGTCATCGGCGCCGGCGGCGCCGGGCTGAGAGCCGCGATCGAAGCTTCGGCCCAGGGGGCGACGGTCGGCCTGGTCTGCAAGTCACTTCTGGGCAAGGCCCATACCGTGATGGCCGAAGGAGGCGTCGCCGCCGCGCTCGCGAACGTGGACGAGCGGGACAACTGGAAGGTCCATTTCGCCGACACCATGCGCGGAGGCCAGTACGTCAACAACTGGCGCATGGCGGAGCTCCACGCCCGCGAGGCTCCGGATCGGGTGAGGGAGCTCGAGGCCTGGGGCGCGGTCTTCGATCGCACGCCGGATCAGAAAATCCTCCAGCGGAACTTCGGCGGGCACAGGTACCCCAGGCTCGCTCACGTGGGCGATCGCACCGGACTCGAGATGATCCGCACTCTTCAGGATCACGGCATCCACCTCGGGATCGACGTCTACATGGAGTCGACCGTCGTTCGGCTGATAAAAAACGGCGATCGGGTCGTCGGGGCGTTCGGCTACGACCGCGAGCGGGGGCATTTCCGCGTCTTCAAGGCGAAGGCCGTCGTTGTCGCGACCGGGGGCATCGGGCGGGCCTACAAGATCACCAGCAACAGCTGGGAGTACACCGGCGACGGCCACGCCCTCGCGTACCACGCGGGTGCCGATCTCATCGACATGGAGTACCTCCAGTTCCACCCGACGGGAATGGTCTGGCCTCCGAGCGTGCGCGGGATTCTCGTGACCGAGGGGGTTCGGGGCGAGGGCGGGGTCCTGCGCAACAATCAGGGCCGGCGCTTCATGTTCGACGACGTCCCCGATCTCTACAAGGGCCAGACCGCCGATAACGAAGAGGAAGGCTGGCGGTACACCCTCGGAGACAAGAGCGCCCGCCGGCCGCCGGAGCTCCTCACCCGCGATCACGTCGCCCGCTGCATCGTGCGGGAGATCCGGGAGGGCCGCGGGAGCCCGCACGGAGGCGTCTTTCTCGACATCTCCTGGATCAAGGAAAAGATCTCGGGAGCACCGGAGCACATCAAGCGAAAGCTCCCGAGCATGTACCATCAGTTCAAGGAGCTCGCGGGAATCGACATTACCCGCGAGCCGATGGAAGTGGGGCCGACGACCCACTACATGATGGGCGGAGTGCGCGTCGACGGCGACACCCAGATGTCGCGCGTCAGAGGCCTCTTCGCCGCCGGGGAGTGCGCGGGCGGTCTCCACGGCGCGAATCGTCTCGGCGGGAACTCCCTCTCGGATCTCCTGGTCTTCGGAAAGCGAGCGGGCGAGCATGCGGCGCGTTTCGCAAGCGAGCAAGGGAGTCAGGCGGCTTTCGGACGAGAGCAGCAGGAGCAGGTCGAGGAGGCCTCGCGCTCGGCGCTGGCCCCTCTCGAGCGGCAGGACGAAGGCGGAATCCACGGGGCGTATGCGATCCAGCACGAGCTCCAGGAGAAGATGCAGGAGCTCGTGGGCATCGTTCGGAACGAGAACGAAATGAAGAAGGGCCTCGAGGTGGTTTTCGCGCTCAAGCAGCGAAGCAAGAGCGTGGCGGCGCCCGGAAACCGCGAGTACAACCCGGGATGGCATACCGCTCTGGACCTCGAGAACCTCCTCACCGTCTCCGAGGCCGTGGCCCGGGCGGCAATCGAGCGCAAGGAGAGCCGGGGGGCTCACTTCCGCGAGGACTATCCCGTGAAGGACGCCGACTGGGGAAAAACGACCCTGGTGCTGAGGAAGGGCAAGGACGGCGAGATGGAGCTCCTGCGGGAGCCGATCGCAGAGATGCCGGAGCCCTTGAAGCAGATCGTCGAGGAGAATAAATAATGACGCAGGTGACCTTCCGGGTCTGGCGCGGGGGAAGAGACGGCGGAGAATTCAAGGACTACAGGACCGACGTCACCGAAGGGATGGTGGTCCTCGACGCGATCCATCAGATCCAGGCGGAATCGGCGAGCGACCTCGCGGTCCGGTGGAACTGCAAGGCGGGCAAGTGCGGCTCCTGCTCGGCGGAGGTCAACGGCTCACCAAGGCTCATGTGCATGACCCGGCTCGCCGATGTCGCCCTCGACGAGCCCGTGGTCGTCGAGCCCATCCGCGCTTTTCCCCGGATCAAGGACCTGGTGACCGACGTCTCCTGGAACTTCGAGGTCAAGAAGAAGATCAAGAAGTTCAAGCCGAGGCCGCCGGACGCCGCCGACGGGACCTGGCGGATGGCCCAGGAGGACATCGACCGGGTGCAGGAGTTCCGGAAGTGCATCGAGTGCTTCCTCTGCCAGGACGTCTGCCACGTTCTGCGCGATCACGGAAAGCACGAGGAGTTCATCGGCCCGAGGTTCCTGGTGCACGTGGCCGCTCTCGAGATGCATCCCCTCGACACCGAGAACCGTCTCGCGGAGCTCAAGGACCAGATGGGCATCGGCTACTGCAACATCACCAAGTGCTGCACCAAGGTTTGCCCCGAGCACATCACCATCACCGACAACGCCATCATCCCGCTGAAAGAGCGCGTGGTGGACGAGTTCTACGACCCGGTGAAGAAGCTCTTCCGCATCTTCACCGGACGTTAGAAGGCTTATGGGCGAGTTCAAGCTCAAGTCGATCAAAAAGGATGCCATCCGGTCCGCGCTCGACAAAGCCGTCTGGTACCGGGCCCTGAGCGAGCCGCTCGAGGCGGAGAGCATCTGCCGCGACGTCCTCGAGATCGAGCCCGACAATCAGGAGGCGCTCGCCGCTCTCCTTCTCGCCCTGACCGACCAGTTCACCCGCGGGCTCGAGAATCGCTATCGCGAAGCGAAGGAGCTCGCGGAGCGCCTCACGAGCGAATACGACCAGGAATATTACTCAGGAATCATCAGCGAGCGCCGCGCCAAGAGCCAGCACCAGCAGGGCACTCCCGGGTCGGGGCATCTCGCGTACGAGGGGATCAAGACCGCGATGGCCCACTACGAAAGAGCCGAGAAAGTGCGGCCCGTCGAAAATGACGACGCGATTCTGCGCTGGAACGCCTGCGCCCGGCTCCTCATGAACTCTCCCGACATCCAGCCCGAGCCCGACGCCGCCTCCGAGCCCCAGGAGCTCGCATAAAGTAGAAACCGAGGGCCTTCGCGGACCATCCTGGCGATTGAGCTAGGATGACCGCCAGTTGGGACAAGTTGGGAGGTCCACGATGTCTCGAGCTCTCCTGCTCCTCGGCCTGGTCGCGGTGGTTCAAGCTCCGCAGAAGCTCTCTCCCCCCGCCTTGAACGAGATAGTTTCGACGGAGCGGGCGTTCGCCGCGATGGGCGCGGAAAAGGGCATCCGCGAATCCTTCTTAGAGTTCTTCGGGGAAGAGGGGATCGCCTTCACACCGCATCCCGCGAAATTCCGCGAGTTCGCGCGCAAGAACCCACTCCCCGACCCGCCTCCCGTGCGCGAGTTCAAGCTGGAATGGTGGCCGGTGTACGGCGACGTCGCGGAGTCGGGAGACCTCGGTTACAACACCGGCCCCACGCTCTTCACCGACGTGACCCCGCAGAATCGTCCTTCGGGACACGGGTACTTCTTCTCGGTGTGGAAGAAAAGGCCCGATGGAGTCTGGCGGGTGGCCGCGGACATGGGCGCCGACTCGCCCGGCCCCGATCCCGCGCATCAAGATCGGCTGCGCTACGAGCGCGCTCCGCAGGAACCCTCGAAGGGAATTCCCCCGCGCGACGCGGCTCAGGGGCGATCGGAGATCCTGGACCTCGAGTCCCGGTTCCGCGAAACCCTCACGCGGCAGGGTGTGCGCGGCGGCTATCTCGATGTCGTGGGAGAGCACGCGCGGCTCCACCGCGTGAAGAACTTCCCCGTGCTGGGGAAGAAGGCCATCGGCGACTTTTTCGTGAACCTTAAGCTCACGGTGGTCGAGTGGGAAGGCATCGACGGCGGTGTCGCCGCCTCGGGCGAGCTCGCCTACTCCTACGGCCGCTACGAGCTGAAGCACCAGGAAGACGGCGGAGACCAAACGGAAAAGGGCTACTTCACCCACGTCTGGAAGCGAGACGGGAGCGGCGAGTGGAAGCTCGTCGCCGACGTGACGAGCCCTCTGCGAGAGGGCCAGTAGTGTTATCTCTCTATCTCCTCCTATCCCCTTATCCCCCTTGTATTGGTTTTTCTTCTTTGCGTCCTTACGTCTAGACCCCGAAGATCCGCCGCGCGTTCTCTCCCCGAACCCGATCTCGGACGCCGCTCGCGAGGGCGTCGACCCGGGAGAGACAGCCCGCCATGTCTCCGATGTTGTGAGGATAGTCGGAGCCGTAAAGCACGTTCTCGGGGCCGCAGACGGCGACGGCGAGCTCGAGCGCTTCCTGCCGGAAGACGACCGAGTCCACATAGATCCGCCGCATGTACTCGCCCGGGGCTGCGTCGGTTCGGGACCTGCAGGTCGGAATCTTCTCGTGGCAGATGTCGAGACGCCCGACGAGGTACGGAAGCGCTCCCCCGCCGTGCGCGGCGATGAGCTTCAGATTCGGATAGCGATCGAGAAACCCGTCGTAGAACATCCGGGCGAGGGCGAGCGTGGTGTCGAAAATGAACCCCACGGGAGGCACGAGGTTGTGCTTCGACATGTCCATGTCGCGGACTCCCGGCGGCGCCGTCGGATGCACCAGCACCGGAAGGGCCGCCTCATCGATCGCCTTCCAGATCGCGGAGAACGCCGGATCGGTCAGCGATTTTCCGTCGACGTTCGCGAGCACCATCACGCCGACCGCGCCCTCCCTTTGGGCGCGCGCGAGCTCCTCGAGAGCGGGGGAAGGATGCTGCCAGGGAAGCGACGCGAACCAGCGGATTCGATCGGGGTAGGTCCTCTGGGCCGACGCCATGTCGTCGTTCAGGATCCGGGCGGCCTCGAGGCTCGTGGCCGCATCACCCCAGTAGACGTTGGGGCAGGTGAGCGAGACCACGGCCACGTCCACCCCCACGCGGTCCATGTTCCGAATGCGGAGGTCGTAGTCGAACATCTCAGGAAGCGGCGTCATGAAGGGCGCTCCGTCCATGTGGATGACGTCCTGAAGCGCGCCTACGGGAGCCACGCTGTAGCGGGGTCCGCCATTTCGCTTCAAAAGGTCCAGCCACTCCCGATGGAGCATGTGGGTATGGACGTCGATGGCGGGGCTTCTCATCGAGAGCGCTTCTCTGCTTACGCCGCGCGATTATATACCCGCTGAGTTACACTCTCGGGCCGCCGAGCCAAGGAGCCCCACGAAATGGCGCAGACCCGATGGTCCGACCCCGCGTTTCACGAAACCTTGCGACGAGAGAGCGACGAGCGCGCCGACGAGACCGTGCGCGAGCTCTTCACCGGCGTTGACGACGCCGAGGTGGCGAAACGCGTGAGCTACCTCTTCCGCACCATGAACGCGAACGGAGAGCCTCTTCCCGACGACGCGCCTCCGCCGGTACGTCGGTTCTTCTCCGAGACCGGGGCGCTTCCTCCCGGAGTCGACGCCGCGCGGATCGCGAGAGCAGAGGGGATCTTCATGAAACACGCCTTCAGCTCCTCGCTGGTTCTCCTCACGAAAGCTGTTCCCGAAGGTTACTCCGCGCCCACGTTCGGGAAGATCCTCCATCTCTCCGCCGACTTGGAGCGCCATCCTTACCGGCGGCTCCTGGGCGTTCTCCAGATGGTCGTGAACGTTTGCAGCAGCCACGGGTTCGCGCCGGGGGGGAGCGCCATCGTCACCGCGCAGAAGCTCCGATTGATGCACGCCGCCATCCGGGTCCACATCGTGCCGCGCTATCTTCCGCACTTCGAGGCGAAGTGGGGCCGCCCTATCAGCAAGCTCGACATGCTCGCGACCCTAATGGGCTTCTCCTACCTGGTGGTCGACGGATTGAAGACTCTCGGCGTGGGAATGTCCCCGGAGGAAGGCGAGGACTACTACTACCTCTGGAAGGTATACGCCCACCTGATGGGCCTCTACCCGCGGGATGCGCCCGGAAGCTTCGAGTACGTCCCGGCCGGGCTCGAAGAGGCGCGCGAGTTCTATCAGACGTATTCGCGGTCGAATTACGTGGAAGCCCGGGAGAATCCCGAAGGCGTCCGCCTGGCGCAGGACAATTTGAAGATGCTCGAAAACCTGATTCCTCGCTACCTGAGACTTTTCGGCCTCGGCTCCCTTCCCGCTCTATTCAGCTACGAGCTCATCGGCGCCGAGGGCTGCGCCCGCGTCGGCATTCCCGTCGTCCGCGGCCGATGGCTCCTGAAGAAGCTCCTCGCCTTCGGCCTTCACCTCTCCCACGACGCCGCCCGGGCTGTTCCCGGGCATATCTCCGAGGCATTCAGCCGTCTCCTCTTCCGCGAGATGATTCACCGGAGCTGGGGGGGGCAAGTGACGTTCCTCTTCCCCGACACCCTCGCGGACGTGAGGAAGCTCGCTTGAATTAATCTCCTCCTAATCCCCGTATCCCCCTTGTATTGGGTTTCTTCTTTGCGCCCTTGCGTTGCGTTCGTTCCCATTCTTATCAATATCAAGGGGCGCAGCGTTTGGGTGCGCGGTTCATGAGTACGATGTAGGCGACGTCGAGGATCGCCGTCATCACGCAGAGGCTCAGGAGAAACGTATTCTCGGGTGCGTTGAGGAAGCAAAAGACGCTGATCAGGCCCGAGCCTATGAACTTGCTCCAGGCGGCGAGGACCGAGAACGGCTCCACGTCGCCCCGCGCCAGGAAGTACATGATGTAGAGCGCGGACATCATGACGTTCAGGAGAAAGCCCGAGGTGGCGCCGGTCACGGTGTCGTAGCCGTTCTCGGCGAAGTAGTAGAGAACGACGGTCCACGCCAGGATCGCGAACGTGACCGAGGAGCGGAAGAGCGGGATTGCCTTGGGATTACTCAACTGGTTCTGCCCGTAGCGGTAGAGCCCGATCACGATGAAGACGTCGAGGAAGAACCACGCCTGATAGCCGAGCGAGAACAGGCGCCCCATGTCGGTGTCAAGGACGAAGCTCCAGAGAAACTCCCAGGCGACGTTGCCGGCCACGGCCACCCACGGGATCTCGATGAACTTGTAGCGCAGGATGTCGCGCACCACGATGGCGTAGACGATGACCCAGCCGAAACTCCCGACGGCGAAGAGCACGAGCTCGAGCGGCGTGTAGTCGGTGGTGTTGATCCAGACCGTACCCTCAGCCACGACCTTTACCTCCTAACTCCAGCGCGGCTTTTGCCCGAAGCTCGAGAGACCGAGCGTTTTGCCGGCGAGCCGCCTCGAGCGCTTTCTGAAACGCTCGAAGGGCGCGAGCGGGAGCGCCCTCCGCCCGCAGCAGCTCACCCCGAAGCCGGTAGAGCTCGGGCTCCCACAATCGTTCCCCCCCGCGCCGCATCGCCGCGAAGGCTGAAGCGAGGCTGGCGCGCGCGGAATCGCGGGCGCCGTGCTCCATCTGGACCTCGGCGAGAAGGGCGAGGAACTGAGTCCGCCCGAGCCGGTCTCCGCCGAGCGCCCTCAGGCGAAGGCTCTCCTCCATCATCTCAAGGCCGCGTTTGCCCTCGTCATCGACAGAGGGCGCTTTCGCCCGGCACCACCCTTCGAAGAAGTTCGCGAGGGTGAGGAAGAACGAGACTTCGCGGGCGGAGAGCTCCCGCAGGCGCTCGCACCATTCGCGCGCCGAGTCGACTTCGCCGCGGAGCATGTGCATCCAGGTCGTCCAGAGGAGCGCCAGCGCACGGCTGAAGGGGTGGCCGAGTCTTTCGGCGAGCTCGAGAGCCGCCTTCGTCCGAGACATCGCCTCTTCGGGCTGACCGAGCTGCCAGGCGGCTTGACCGTCGAGGCCAAGCGTCTTCACCCCGGTATCGAGCCCATGGGCGAAGAGCACGATGCTGCGGTCGAGATCGGGAGTGTCGAGCGCGAGCCCCTCCCGAAAGTGCTCGCGCGCGAGCTCGATGTTCCCGCGGTAGAAGCTCGTCCCTCCGACGGCATAGCGGCTCTCGTAGACCAGCGCCGGATGACCGACGGCAAGCGCATGGGTCAGAGTCTCCTCCGCGAACGAGCTCGCCCTCGCGAGCTCCCCGCGAACGAAGTACACGCTCCAGATTCCGTGAGGGACCCAGAACCGCTGCACGTCGTCGCCCACCTTGCGCGCGAGGTCGACGGCCCGCATGTGGGCCGCCTCCACCTCGGGAGCGCCGTACCCGCCGAACGCGGTGAGGACGGGGCCGAGCGTCATCTGGAGGGCGAGCTCGCGACGGTCGCGCCCCTCTCCTTCCGGAAGGTCGCGCGCGAGGCTCAAGCCCTTCTGAAGCTGAGCCCGGGCCTCGGCGAACGCCGACCGCCGCAGGGATCGATGCGCCGCCTGGAGCCAGCGGTCGACGGCTTCCGCCGGCTGATCCCCTTCCGTCAGGTGGTGGGCCAGAAGCTCCGGGTGCGCGTCGCCGAGATCGCGGAACGTCGATTGAAGAACCTCGGCCACGCGGCGGTGATGCTTCTGCCTCGAGCTTTTCAGCAGCGACTCGTACGCCGCCTGCTGGATGAGCGCGTGCTTGAAGACGAACGTAGCGCGCTTCGCGACTCCCCGCGAGCGCAGAAGCTCGGATTTCACCAGGCGGTCGAGTTTTTCCTCGAGCGCCGATTCTTCCATCTCCGAAAGCGCCTCGATGAGCCCAAAGGAGAACTCACGCCCCAGGACCGAACCGAGCTGCGCCACGGTCTTCGCCCCTCCCAGCCGATCGAGCCTGGCCGCGAGCGACTCCTGGAGGGTCGCGGGGATGGACGCCGCATCCATTCCCGACCCTCCGCCGGCCTCGAGAATCGATCGGGTCAGCTCTTCCACGAAGAGCGGGACGCCGTCAGTCCGCTCGATCACCTGGTCGACCAGCTCCTTCGCCATCGACTTTCCCTCGAGGAGGTCTTCGACCAGATCCTGGATCTCGATCGGGGACAGGCGTCCGAGGCTGAGCTGGGTCAGCGGCAATCGAGCCGGCCAGGGGGGCGAGAAGTCGCTTCGCGCCGTCGCGACCAGGAGCAGCGGCGCCGAAGCGCTCTGTTCGATGAGAAGCCCCAGTAGCTCCAGGGTCGTCGGGTCGGCCCAGTGCAGATCCTCGATCAAAAGCAGCGCCGGCCTCTCTCCGGAGGCGCCGGTGACGATCTGCACCAGGGCTTCGAACGTCGCGCGCTTTTGCCGCTCGGGGCTGGTCGCAGGAAGGGAAAAGCTCTCGGGAAGAGGGACGGCGAGGAGGCTCGCCATCGAAGCGACTTCCTCCGCCGACGTCAGATCGAGATCGGCGAGTCGCGATCGAAGGCTTTCGAACGGCGCCTCGCCGGAGCTCTCGCTCCCGAAAGCGAGGCCCTGACGAACGAGCCCCGCCATCGGGTACAAGGGCGTGTTGCTGAAGTACGGAGAACACCGCGCTTCGAAGCGGGAGTGCTCCTCGCTCCGCAGTTTTTCCGCCAGCGCTTCGAGCAGACGCGATTTGCCGATCCCCGCTTCGCCGCTCAAAAGAACGGCGGCGCCAAAGCCCTCCTTCACCTTCGCCCATCGATCGAGGAGGAGCTCGAGCTCCCGCGTCCGGCCCACGAGCGGCGCCCGGTCCTCGGGCCGCGGGCCGGTCTCGTCGTACGCCCGCGAGTCGACGCGAAAAATTTCGACGGCGCTCGAAGCTCCGCTGAGCGCGCGAGGTCCCAGGGACTCCGTCCCATACCACCCGCGGATCCGCCGCGCCGTCTCGGCGCTCGCCAGGATCTCGCCTTCGGCAGCGAGGTCGCGAATCCGGCTCGCCTGACCTGGAACCGGACCTACGATCGGAAGGCCGCCCTCCCTCCCGCCCACGACGACCGACCCGGTCTGGATCCCGATGCGGGCCGGTGCCTGGAGCGCGTCGAGGATCGATCGCGCCGCCGCGATCGATCGCCGCGAGTCGTCCTCCTGGGCTCGGGGGTAGCCGAAGTAGCCGAGCACCACCCCCTCCTCCTGTTCCGCCACGTGCGCCCCGTGTCGCTCGAGCGCTTTCCGGCAGGTCTCCTGGAAGCGCGACAGCAGCGAGACCAGATCTTCTGGATCGAGCTCCTCGGCGAGACGCGCGTAGTCTGCGAGCTGGATCGACAAGACCGTCACGTGCCGCCGCTCCGGCGAGCTCACCTCGAGCTCTTCGTTTCTCGGCCTCGGGCCGCGAATCGTCCGGATCCGGGTCTCCAGAACCGAGCCCTCGGTCATCTCGAGCGACACGCTCTCGAGGTCGGAGGCGAGCTCAGTCATGCTCCCGTGCCGCTCTTCTGGGTTCTTCGACAGGGCCTTTCTCACGATCGACTCGAGAGAGCTCGAGGTCAGGGACGGGATGACGGGCTCGGAGCTCACGATGGCGTTGAAGAGCGCGTGGTGGCTGTCCCCACGAAACGGGAGCCTCCCCGTCAGCATCTCGCAAAGGACCGTCCCGACGGCCCAGACGTCCGTCCGTCCATCGACCGGACGGCCGAGGACTTGCTCCGGCGCCATGTAGCTCGGTGTTCCCACCGCGGCGCCGGGGGCGGTCGAGAGGAGATCCTCGCCGAACGTCCTCTTGGCCAGGCCGAAGTCCAGGACCTTGGCGACACCCTCCCAGGTAACGACGACGTTCGAGGGTTTCACGTCGCGGTGCACGATGCCCTGAGCGTGAGCCCGCTCGAGACCGCGCGCCATCTGGAGCGCGAGGTTCAACGCTTCCGCGGGAGGGAGCGGCCCCTGCGCGAGGCGCATGGTCAGGGTCTCGCCTTCGTAGAACGCCATGACGATGAAGGTCCCGTCGCTGGTCTCGTCGATCCCGTGGATGACGCCGATATTGGGATGGTCGAGGGCGGAAGCGGCCCGGGCCTCCGAGAGGAACCGGCGCTTCGCTTCCTCGCTCGAGGCGAGATGCGGAGACAGGAACTTGAGGGCGACCAGCCGGCCGAGCTTGGTGTCGCGCGCCTTGTACACGACACCCATGGCGCCCGCCCCGAGCTCCTCGAGGATCTCGTAGTGGGAAACGGCGCGACCCTTGGTGAAGCTCACACTCGGCTCAGCGGCGGAAGGCGATCTTCCCATCGACCACCGTCATCTCGCAGCGGAGATCCAACAGGCGATCGGGGGGTACGCTCAAGGGGTCCTCAGAAACGACCACGATGTCGGCAAGCTTCCCTACTTCGATGCTTCCCTTCATCGTCTCTTCGAAGCCCGACTCGGCCGCCCAGAGGGTGTGCATCCGGATTCCGTCCATGACGGTGATGGCCTCCTGCGGATCGACCTCGGTTCCATCGCGCGCGGTGCGGAGCACGGCTCGGCTGATCGGAAACCACGGGTTGATGGCCCGGGTCATGGTGCCCAGGGTGTCGGAGTTGCCGGGCGGATGGAATCCTTTCTCGATGAGGGTCTTGATGGCGTAGGAGGTGATTCCAGGCCGCGGACGCCTTGCCCCCGTCGACGCCCACAGGAACGACGCTTCGGGGACAGCAATGATCTTGCCGCGGGTCATGCGGTCGTATCTCTCCTCCGCCCGATTCAGCACCACGGCATTTCCGAAATGTTCGATGCGGTGGCGCGCGTCGGCGCGCGGGAGCTTTTCCTGCGCGGCTTCAAAGGCATCGAGAGCGATGTCCTGCGCGCGATCGCCGATGGCGTGGATCCAGATCTGCCAGCCCGCCTCGTGCGCCGCGAGAACCTGCTTCGCCAGGAGCTCCGGACTGCGGGACAGGGTTCCGCGGTTTTCGGTCGTTCCCGGGTGAGGGTCGTACGTCGCGGCGCTGACTCCCGCCCCGTCGAGAATGATCTTCGCCGCGCCCACCTTGAGCCATTCGTCGCCGAAACCGGTTCGGAGTCCGGTCTTCAGAAGGTCCTCGAGATCGAAGGCATAGCCCGGCCCGAGGAAGTAGCTGATCGAGAGCCTCACCGGAAGCTCCCCGGAATCCCTGAGCTCCTGGTAGATTCGAACGGGCCCGGCGGCGTGGGGCATCTCGTAGACCGTCGTCACACCCTGCGCGAGGAACAAGTCGTGAAGCGACTGCCGGATCGCTTCCCGCATCTCGGCGTAGGTGGGAGAGGGAACCTTCGCGAGCCGGGTCGCCGTCTCCCGAAGGATCTCGGGCTCTCCAGAAGCACCGTGGTCGATCGTCCCGCCCTCCGGGTTCGGGGTGTCGCGGGTGATGCCCGAGACCTCCGCCGCCTTTCGGTTGATCAGGAAATCGTGCGCGCTCCACCGCAGAAGGACGGGATGGTCGGGGAGCGCGCGATCGAGATCGGCGCGCGCGGGCATGGGCTGAGCGTAGGTCCCCTGCCCGACGATCCAGGAGCCCTTCTCGAGCTCTTTCGCGCGCGCCTCGAGCTTCAGGAGGATCTCCTGCGGGCCGGAAAGAGGCGGCGCCTGAATCTGCACTCGAAAATGCTCGTTCTCCGCGGTGCCGTCGACGTGGGTGTGAGCGTCGATGAACCCCGGGAGGAGTGTTCGTCCGGAAAGCTCCACCACTTCCGTCCTGGGCCCGATCCACCGCAAGATCTCCTCGTCGGTTCCGACCGCGGCGATTCGGTTTCCTCTCACCGCGACCGCCGAGGCGATCGTGTCCCTCGCATCCACCGTGATGATCTTTCCGCCGCGGAGGACGAGGTCAGCCTCTCCGGGCGGCTCCGGCTGGAGCCAGGAGAGCGCGTAGACGCAGAGGATTTTCGAAGCGGCCATGGCGCGAGAGTATACTCCTTCGGCTTCATGAGCCCCATGGGAATGCCTCACCCCGTTCGAAACAAAGTCCTCGGTTTCGCCGTCGCGCTCTCGGTCATCACGTACCTCGATCGGGTGTGCATCTCGACGGCGGCGCCGCACATCACCAAAGAGCTCGGCCTCACCATGCTCCAGATGAGCGTGGTCTTCAGCGCCTTCACCCTCGCGTACTCCCTCTTCGAGATCCCCTCCGGCTGGCTCGCGGATACCCGAGGCGCTCGATCGGTCTTGACCCGCATCGTGCTCTGGTGGTCGGCGTTCACCATGCTGACCGGCGCCGCCTGGAGCTACCCATCCCTCATCGCGACCCGCTTTCTATTCGGTGCGGGAGAAGCGGGGGCCTTCCCGGGAGTCTCGCGAGCGTTCTCCCGCTGGTTTCCCCTTTGCGAACGAGGTCGCGCGAACGGATTTCTGTTTCTCGGCTCTCGCATCGGAGGCGCCATCGCACCGGCTCTTTCGCTTCTTCTGATCCACCACTGGGGCTGGCGGCGGAGCTTCGTCGCGTTCGGAAGCATCGGCATCCTCTGGGCGTTTCTCTGGTATCGGTTCTTTCGCGACGAGCCCGAGGATCATCCCGCGTTGAGCGCGGGAGAGCTCGGGTGGATCCGGCAGGACGGTCCGAGAGAGACGGGGCACGCCCCCGTCCCCTGGGCGCAGCTCCTGAAGAGCGGGAACCTCTACGCGATCTGCGGCATGTACTTCGCCTTCGGATACGGTCTCTACTTCTATTTCACGTGGCTTCCGACGTACCTCATCGAAGTCCTCGGTTTTTCCGCCTTTGCGGGCGGCGCCCTCGCGGGACTGCCTTTCGTGCTCGCGGGAGGCGCGGACCTTCTCGGGGGGTTCCTGACGGATCGTCTCTCCGCCATTCGGGGTCTCAAGGTGGGCCGCTCGGTCCTGGGATGCTGCGCTTTTCTTGGCTCGGCGTTTCTTCTTCTCGGATCCACGGCCGTCGACGGGCGGCTTCCGAAGGCGATTCTCATCGCCCTCGCGCTCGCCTCCGCCGATCTCGGTCTCGCCGCCGCCTGGGCCGTCTGCCTCGACGTGGGACGGCGTCACGCGGGTGTGGTGACGGGCGCGATGAACACCTTCGGCAACCTCGGCGGCATGCTCGCGCCTCTGGTGGTGGGTTACGTGGTCCAGAGATTCGGCTCGTGGAACGTCGCGTTCCAGGTCTCGGCGGGGATCTACGCCATGGGCGGACTTCTCTGGCTCGTGATCGATCCCACCCGTCGCCTCAACGAAGAGGCTTAGGCCCGGTGTACTCGAGGATGTACAGACCACCGGTATCCCGGTCGTTGGTGTAGATCCACCCCTTCTCGTCGACGTACACGTCGTTCAACTGGATGGCGCCGGTCCGGTTCCTGGAAGGGGCTTCCGGGATCAAGTAGGCGATCTCCTCCGGATGCTCGGGATCGGCGATCGAATAGACCCGCACGCCGCCGGAGAAGAAAGTTCCGACGACGGTTTCCTTCAGGGTCATCGAGAAGGCACCAGGGCGGTTCACGTGGATGTTGTGAGCGCCGAATCGGCCTCCGCGCTTGCAAAGCTCTTCGAGATTCGGAGGCGAAGGGAAGACGGCGAATGGACGCGGGTTCTTCTCGTCGGCGATGTCCACCATCCAGATCCGCTTCGGCCAGTCCTCACATCCATCCCGCACCGCCTCCTCCGCAGCCACCAGAAGGTTTCGATCGAAGAGTGGAAACGCGGTGTGGGTATACCCGACTTCCGGCGGATACCAGGACCGGCGCGCGACGAGCTTCGGTAGCGCGGGGTCCGCGATGTCGAGGATGACGACTCCCCCGTCGATCCAGCCGACGTAGGCGCGATCGGGCCGATCCGCCGAGACGAAAGGCGAATGCATGCGGTACCCGCCGTCGATTTTCAATCGCGGTGGTGGTGGCTCGGAGTCGCCCTGGCGTGTGCCGGGCATCCACCAGCGGCCCACCTCCCGAGGGCTCGAGGGATCGCGCAGGTCCACGATCATGAAGACCTGATCGTCGCTCGGATGCGTGGGAACGAAATCGGCCGCGCCGGTCGCAAGATACGCATACTCCCCGTCGACGAACCAGACGAAATGAACGCCCCGGGAGTGCGGACCGGACGTGTCGAAGAAGGCAAGCTCCTTCGGAGCCTCGGGGGAGGAAACATCGTAGACGCGCATCCCCGCGTGGGGAAGCCCGATGCGCACCGTCTGATGGGCAACAGCGAGAATCGACCCCGAAAGCCCGAGAGAGTTGCACCGAACGTCAGGACTCACAGTCTCGACCTGAGTCAGAACGCTCGGCGCGCGCACGTCGGTAACGTCGACAACGCTGAAGCAAACAGGAGCGTTCTCGTGCGCGAGAAAGAGGACCCGGCGGCCGCCGTCGTACTCGAGGAGCGCCAGCCCCTCGCCTCCGTTTCCATGCCCACGGAGATCGCTCCGGCCCACGATTCGCAGGTTCTTGGCCTCGGGCTCGGCGGCTCCCACCAGAAGCAGAGCGAGAAGCGACACCACAAGGAGGTACAGTACCACCATGACTGCCTATCGCTTCCGCTGGGTGCTTCTGGTCCTGGGACTGGCGTGCCTTCTGGCGGGCCTCGGGTGGATCGCGGGTCCCTTGCTGTTCGGAGACGCAGAGAATGGCGGCGTGGCAATGGCGCCGATTATCTGGTGGTTACCCAACGCACTCCTGAATTTCGTTCTGGACGACGACTCGGAATCGACGACCTATGCAATCCACTTGGCGATCTTTCTTGGAGGCATGCTTCTCACTCAATGGATGTTTCTCGGCCCTCGCCGAGGATGGACGGTGCGCCTCGGAGAAACCGCACGCCCGATGAGAACGGCCGTGGTCGCCGCCGCCTTCATGGCAATGATGCTGTCTCTGGGTGGGGCAGCGACTCTCCTCGAGTTGGTGGGGTTATGGGATGACGCCACCCAAGGCGAGCGGGTTGCGACCGCGATCCCGGTAGGCGCGTGGATTGTGTGGGTATTGTGGACAGGTGTGTTCTTTCTCTATTGGAGAGAAGGTACTCGATTCGAGCATTCGAAACGGATGGCTCACCGACTCATCGTCGGAAGCATTCTCGAGCTCATCGTCGCGTCCGGTGTCTTCATCTGGAAATCGGATGACGACAATTGCTGGTGCGCGCGCGGGTCCTATGCGGGCCTGGTGTTCGGCGCCACGGTCATGATCTGGGCCTTCGGACCCGGACTGCTCTTTCTCTTCCTGCGCGAGGCACGGTACCGCCGGAACGACTCGGCGTGATTCATTCGTACCGGAGCGCCACGAGGGGCTCGACCGCGAGCGCGCGGCGAGCCGGCATCCAGGCGGCGACGGCGGACACGATCCCCATGAGGGCTGCGACGATGAGGCTCAAGGTTCCGTCCGGCGTCGCATAGAGAAGGCTCGCGAGAGCGCGCATCGCCACGAACGAAAAAGCGAGACCGAGAGCCGCGCTCACGCCTACGATTATGGTGGTGCGCTTCAGAAGCGCTTGCATCACGTCCCGCGGGCTCGCTCCCAGCGCCACCCGAATCCCGATCTCCGGGTTTCGCCGTGCGGTCGCGAACGCCACCAGCGCGTCGAGTCGGAACTCGCTTAGGACCGCGGCGAGTGCGCCCATCGCCGACAGGGCCGACGTCGTGAGCCTCAACGGAGTGGTCGGGAGATCGAGGTAGCCCGCGAGCGGGCCCGGGCCCCACAAGGTAGTTACCTTAGCCGCGGTGATATGAACGTTGCGCTCAATTTGTTGGAAATGCTAAAGTTTCGTTGAAAAGAGGCTAGTATCATGGCCACCACGAAACCCGGACTCGATCTCGATCTCGAAGCGTTCTGGATGCCCTTTACCGCCAATCGGCAGTTCAAGGCGAATCCTCGCCTGCTCGTTGCCGCCGAGGGGATGCATTACATCGCCGACGATGGGCGCAAGATTTTGGACGCGGTCTCGGGGCTCTGGTGTGTCAACGCCGGACACTGCCGCAAGAGGATTACCGAGGCCATCCAGAAGCAGGTCGCCGAGCTCGACTTCGCGCCCGGATTCCAGATGGGGCATCCGGGGGCGTTCCGGCTCGCCCATCGGGTCGCCGAGATCGCGCCCGCGCCGCTGAAGCACGTGTTCTTCACGAATTCGGGCTCTGAGTCCGTCGACACCGCCCTCAAGATCGCTCTCGCCTATCACCGGGTTCGCGGCGAGGGCAGCCGCCATAGACTCATCGGACGAGAGCGCGGCTATCACGGAGTCGGATTCGGAGGGATCTCCGTCGGCGGGATCGCGAACAACCGGAAGTTCTTCGGGAGCCTTCTGGCCGGAGTCGATCATCTTCCCCACACGCACGACCTCTCGCACAACGCCTTCAGCCGCGGAGAGCCCGAGTGGGGCGCCCATTTCGCGGACGCGCTGGAGTCGCTCGTCACGCTCCACGACAAGTCGACCATCGCCGCGGTCATCGTCGAGCCCGTCGCCGGATCGACGGGAGTCCTCATCCCGCCGAAGGGCTATCTCAAGAGGCTTCGCGAGATCTGCGACAAGCACCAACTGCTTCTCATCTTCGACGAGGTGATCACCGGCTTCGGACGGCTCGGGGCGCCCTTCGCGAGCCACTACTTCGACGTCGTTCCCGACATGATCACCCTCGCGAAAGGTCTCACCAACGCGGCCGTACCCATGGGGGCGGTTCTGGTCCGCGACGAGATCTACGACACGTTCATGAAAGGTCCGGACGGAATCGAGCTCTTCCACGGTTACACCTATTCGGGGCATCCTCTTGCCTGCGCCGCGGGCAATGCCGCTCTCGACATCTATCGGGAGGAAGGCCTCTTTACCCGTGGTGCCGAGCTTGCGCGATACTGGGAGGACGCCCTTCACCAGCTCCGCGGCTTGCCTCACGTCATCGATATCCGGAACCTCGGTCTCGTGGGCGCCATCGAGCTCGAGCCGATCGCGGGAAGCCCCACCAAGCGGGCGGCGCAAGCGTTCAGCGCTGCGTTCGACAAGGGCGTTCTCATCCGCACTACCGGAGATACCATCGCCCTCTCGCCGCCTCTCATCGTCGAGAAGGGGCAGATCGATCAGATCGCGGAGACACTGCGGGAGGTCCTGAAGGCCGCTTAGCGACTGGAGGACGGCGCACCCGAGCCAGAGGCCCAGTTCATCGGGGGGCGAACCGCTCGAGAGCACGAGCGCGTCCTTTCTGAGCCTCCGTCTCCCGGTCGCGCGGTGCAGCGGTGGTCTCGAGACTCTCGATGAGCTTCCGCGCGATTCCGGCAACCTTCTCCACCGCCCGGTCGAAACTCTCCTCGTTCGCCTTCGAAGGCTTGTTGAACCCGCTCAATTTCCGGACGAACTGGAGCGAGGCCGCCCGGATCTCCTCTTCGGTTGCCGGAGGCTCGAAGTTGAAGAGTGTCTTGATGTTTCTGCACATGGTTTCCACCCTCAGGGCATCCTATTTCGAGGCAGAAACCCGCGCAAGACCGGCATCGAGTACACTACGCCGCTGAAACATGAGCAACCCGAGGCGAGTGAGCTTCACCCTATCGGCATCGGTCACCGCCATTTTCTTCACGCTGGTCCTGATCATGGCGTTCCAGCCCCAGCTACTGACGGGCTCCCGCGGGTTGATCTTCTCCTTGGGATTCATCCTGCTTACTCTCGTGGTGATGGGAGGCTACGCCTGGTGGCGGATCGCGCATATCGACATCAAAGATGATTGAGACCGGAGCCTCCTCGTCGATCGTCGTGGCATCGACGTTTCTCCTCTTTCTCGCGGTCACCCTCGCCATCACCTGGTGGGCGGCTCGCCAGACCAAGGGAACCAAGGATTTCTACGCCGCGGGCGGGCGCATCACCGGCTTTCAGAACGGTCTCGCGATCGCCGGGGACTTCATGTCGGCGGCAACATTCCTCGGGATCACCGGTCTCACCTACCTCGCGGGGCTGGATGCGACGATCTACATCCTCGCTCCCATGGTCGGCTTTTGTCTTCTGCTGATGTTGATGGTCGAACCCTTTCGAAAGCTCGGGCGGTTCACCGTCTCGGACGTCGCCGCCCATCGGTTCGAGACGAAATCCGTGCGGGTGTTCGCGGCCCTCACCTCTCTCGTGATCGTGCTCCTCTACCTCGTCGCCCAGATGGTGGGCGCCGGGGCGCTCGTCCAGCTCCTGTTCGGAATTCCATACGCCCCGGCGGTGATCTCGATCGGCGCCCTGATGGTCTTCTACGTGTCGGTCGGCGGAATGATGGCGACGACCTGGGTGCAGATCATCAAAGCGGTGCTGATGGTCTTCGGGATCACCGTCCTCACCGGAGCGACGCTCCAGTCCTTCGACTTCGATCTCTCACGCATGTACCGCGAGGCGGCGGAAGTGCACCGGCTGGGAGCGGGCATCTTCGCCCCCGGAGGCCTCCTCGAGGACCCCTGGTCCACGATCTCGCTCTCGCTCGCCCTGGTGTTCGGCTTCGTCGGACTCCCCCACATCGTGATGCGCCTCTACACCGTTCCCGACGAGAAGGCCGCTTACCGCTCGGTCCTCTTCGCGAGCATCCTCATCGGTTACGTCTTCATCCTGGTGTTCTTCGTGATCGGCTTCGGCGCGATTCCGCGCCTCCACGAGCATCCGGAGCTCTTCGGTCCATCGGGGGCTCTCATCGGCGGAAGCAATATGGTCGCCGTCCACCTCGCCCGGGTCGTCGCCGGCGACGTCTTCGTCGGGTTCATCGGCGCCGTCGTCTTCGCCACGATCCTCGCGGTCGTCGCCGGTCTCACTCTCGCGGGCGCCTCGGCCCTCTCGCACGACCTCTTCGCTACCGCGCTCCGCGGCGGACGCGCGACCGAGCACGAAGAGCTTCGGGTCACTCGCATCGCTGCCGTCGGGCTCGGTCTCGCCGCGATCGCGCTCGCGATTTTCTTCGAGGGCCAGAACATCGTCTACATGGTCAGCATGGTCTTCGCCATCTCCGCGAGCGCCAACTTCCCGCTTCTGATCCTCTCGGTGTACTGGCCCGGCCTGACCTCCGCGGGCGCCATCGCCGGCGGAAGTGTCGGCCTGGTGCTTTCGATCGCGCTCATGTTCTTCGGCCCGACGATTTGGGTCGACATTCTGGGAAACGCCGCTCCCCTGTTTCCTTACAAGTACCCGGCTCTGTTTTCCATGCCCGCGGCGTTTCTCGTCACCTGGGCCGTCAGTACCCTAGAGCGCAGCCGTCCTTGCGTGGATCCGAGCCTCCGATGAGAACGCCGTTCTCCCAGTCGATCTCGATCGCCTGGTATCCCCCGTACGCCCCCATACGGGTCATCGGGCGATGGCCCTTCTGGATCAGCGCCTGAAGAACGTCGATGTCCATGCCCGATTCGAACGCGACCGCGCCTTCGGAGAAGTGGCGGAATCGCGCCGCCTCTCCCGCCTTCTGCACGTTCATCCCGAAGTCGATGATGTTCAGAAGAACCTGGGTGTGCCCCTGCGGCTGCATGTCGCCTCCCATCACTCCGTAGCTGATCCAGGGCTTGCCGTTCTTGAAGACCATGCCCGGCATGTTGGTGTGGAGGGCTCTCTTTCCGGGAGCCATCTCGTTGGGGTGGCCGGACTCGAGCGAGAACCCCGCGCCACGGTTCTGGAGGGCGATTCCCGTTCCCGGCACGACGCGGCCAGAGCCAAAATCGTCGAAGACGCTGTAGATGAAGGAGACGACGTTGCGCTTCTCGTCGACGACGGTGAGGTACACGGTCTCCGTCGTGTCGATGAGCCCAGGCAGGACCTCCGTCGCCGCGCGCTCGGAGTCGATGAGCCCCCGTCTATCCACCGCGTACTCCTTCGAGATCAACTTCTCCAGAGGGACGCGCGCCTTCTCGGGATCGGCGAGATATCGATCGCGATCGGCGTACGCGAGCTTCTTGGCTTCGATGAGCCGGTGGAGATACTCCGCCGAGTTGTGCCCGAGCTTCGCCACGTCGAAGCCTTCGACGATGTTGAGCATTTCGAGGGCGACGAACCCCTGGGAGTTCGGCGGGATCTGATAAACCGTGGCGCCGTGATAGGTGGTCGAGATCGGCTCGACCCAATCGCCGTGGTGATTCGCCAGATCCTCGTAAGTGAGAAGGCCACGTTCCTTTTGCACGAAGTCCACGATTCGGCGCGCGAGCTCGCCGCGATAGAACACCTCCGGTCCCTTCTCGGCGATGAGGCGGAACGTGCGGCCGAGGTCCGGGCTCTTGAAGATCTCTCCGTGCCGGGGGGCTTTGTCGTTCACGAGATACGTCCCGGCGGAGTCGGGGTGGCTTTTGAGCTTGGGGACGCTCAACTCCCAGTCGGTGGCGATAATCTCGGAGACGGGAAATCCCGACTCGGCGTAGTAAATGGCGGGTTCGAGAAGCTCCGCGAGCGGCCGGCTTCCGAAGCGGGACCGGAGCATCTCCCAACCATCGAGGGCGCCGGGGACGGTGACGGCGAGGATGTCGTTATAGGGGACACTCTCGAGCCCGCGTTCGCGGAGCTTCTCGGCGGAGGCGAGCGACCCCGCGCGGCCGGTCGCATTCAGTCCGTAGAGCTTCTGCGAGTCCGCGTCGTAGACGAGGGCGAAAAGATCGCCCCCGATTCCCGCCATCATCGGCTCGACCACGTTGAGCACGGCCGCGGTGGCAATGGCGGCATCGATGGCGTTTCCGCCGTTCTGGAGCACACGCAGACCCGCAGCGGCCGCGAGAGGCTGGCTCGTCGCCACCATCCCCCGCGCTGCAAGGACCGGCGATCTCCCGAGCTTCGCGTCGGGGGCGGGGCGATCCGAGGTCATGGAGAGTGCGAGAACGAGTATCAGTTCCATACGGGATTCTAGCATTTGATCTCAGCTTTCATTATGGTTGGGTTCCATTCAGGAGAGTCCCATGTCGATAACTCGCTCGGCTCTGTGTTTCTTCGTTCTCGTCGCTCCCGTGGCCTTCGCACAGCAGCCTCCCCAACAGGAGGAGCCGTCCTGGAAATGGCCCGAGTCGCGGTGGCGCTCCGCCGTCGAAAAGGTCCGTGCCGGGAAGCGCCTCCTACCACCATCCTGGCCGGGCGGCGCCAAGGTCGCGGTCGCCCTCTCGTTCGATTTCGACAACGAGACCCTCGCTCTCCGAAACGGCCAGACGCTGCCGTCGCTCCTCTCCACGGGCGAGTACGGATCCCGGGCCGCGCTTCCGCGAGTGCTCTCGCTTCTCCAGAAGTACGACATTCCTGCGACGTTCTTCATTCCCGGAGTCGCGGCGAAGCTCTATCCCGAGGACGTGAAGCGCATCGCCTCCGCCGGCCACGAGATCGGGATCCACGGCTGGATTCACGAATGGACTTCGAGCCTCACCCGCGACGAAGAGCGGATGCTCATGGAGCGCTCTCTCGCAACCATCCAGGAGCTGACGGGAAAAAAGCCCGTCGGGATCCGGACTGGATCGTGGGAGTACAGCGCGAACACCGCCGAGCTGATCGCGGAGCTCGGCCTCCTCTACGACAGCAGCCTGATGGCGGACGACATGCCCTACGAAGTCATGAGCGACGGCCGGCCGACGGGGGTCGTCGAGCTACCGGTGGAGTGGCTCCTCGACGACTATCCGTACTTCAACATGGACCGCTTCGCTGGCCTTCGTCCCCACACTCCACCGAGCGCCGTCTACGAAATCTGGGCCTCGGAGTTCGACGTCGCCTACGAGGAGGGCAGCATGTTCCTCCTGACGATGCACCCCCAGATCATCGGCCATCGATCCCGAATGGCGATGCTGGAGAAGCTCGTGCAGTACATGCGCTCGCGTCCTGGCGTCTGGTTCGCGACCCACGAGCAAGTCGCCCGCCACGCTAAGGAGAGCGGAGCTTCAGAAGGCGCGCGGCAGTAGCTCCGAGAATCGCATCCTTGTCGGACTCCGTGAGGTCGAAAACGGCGGCGACGTCCCCAACGGGGTCGCGGCTCGCGACCGGGAACGGGTAGTCCGTCGCCATGACGATGCGTTCGGCCCCCACTTGATCGATGAGATGGCGAAGGACGCGCGGCGAATACACCAGCGTGTCGAAGTAGAGCTGCTTCAGGTACTCGCTGGGCTTTCTCGCCATCTGCCGGCAGTGGGGGTCGACCGCGTGACAGTTGTCGGAGCGGCCGATGTAAGAGGGGAGATAGCCGCCGCCGTGGGCGGCGACGATTTTCAGTCTCGGGAACCGATCGAGAAACCCGTCGAAAATCAGGTGGGAGAGCGCGACCGTAGTCTCGAGCGGATTGCCGATGGTGTTGCCGAGCGAGCCCGCGCCCTGGAATCTCTTCGCTCCTTCCACGAAGCTCCTGGGGTGGATGAAGACCGCGCAGTCCAGTTCCTGCGCCTTCGCCCAGAAGGGATCGAACCGCGGCGCCGAGATCTCCTCTCCCAGAACGCTTCCGGTGACCATGAACCCGGGAAAGCCGTGGAGCTTCACCGCCTCCGCCACCTGCTCGGCGGCGAGCTCCGGGAGATGGAGGGAAACCGCCCCCAGGCCCACGAGTCTCTTGGGATTTTTCGCGCACATCTCCGCGAGCTTCTGGTTCTGGATACGAACCACGTCCGCCGAAAGCTCCCGCTCCGCCCAGTAGTGGTACTGCCCGACGTAGAGGCTCACCGCCTGGACGTCGACCCCCTCGCGGTCCATCTCCGCGATGCGGGCCTCGACGCTCACCAGATTCTCGAAGTACGGCGCCTTGACGAAGCTCTCGAGATCTTTCGCCTCGGGGCGATTCCGCAGAAGTGGCCAGTCGTCGCCGACGAATGCATGCGCGTGGAAATCCACGGTGAACGGCCCCTTCTCCCCTTGAGCCACCGGAAGCCTCCGGCGCGCGAGACCGCAGCCGCAGAGCGCCGCCTCAAGAAACTCCCGCCGATGAAACATCGTGACCTCCCCGCGCCGCGAGCACCAGCGCGGCCGCCGCGACCAGGACGGCGGCGACGAAGAAGCTGCTCGCGGTAAAGCTCCCCGTGATTTCCCGGAGCCTTCCGACCAGGAGCGGGCTCGTCGCGGAGGCGAAAATCCCGCAGGAGCTGATGAAGGCGATTCCTGCGGGCCGCGCGGCCGCGGAGAGGATCGCCGGGGGCACCGTCCAGAAGACGGCCATGGCCGCGAACGCCCCGATGGAGACACCCACCAGACCGGCGAAACGCACCCACGGCTCCGGAGAGGCCGCGACGAGGAGCCAGCCGAAGGCGGCAAGCCCCATCGGGAGCACGATGTGCAGGGTTCGCTCTTTCTTCCGATCGGAGCGAGCGCTCCAGAGAGGCATCACCAGCGCCGTCAGGAACGCGGGAACCGCGACGACGAAGCCGACGAACGAGAGGCTCCTACCCTCGAGCGCTTCGCGCGCGATCGTGGGGGTCCAGGTCGCGTTGGTATTGAGCGTCATCGTGAGGCCGAAGTAGGCGAGCGAGAGCAGGATCACGTCCCGCCCCAGGAGCTCTTTCCAGGCGCTGGTCCGTGAAGGACTCGGCACGGCGCCGCCGGTGAGGCTCGCCTGAAGAGTCGTCTTCTCCGTCTCCGTCAGCCATTTCGCGTCCGCGGGCCGGCTCGTGAGGTAGACCGCCGCGATCACGCCGAGAAGAACCGAAGGCAGCCCCTCCACGAGGAAGAGCCACCGCCATCCCGCGAGCCCGAGGAGCCCGTCGCCCCACTGGAGGATGAGCCCCGAGATCGACGCTCCGAAAGCGATGGTGACGGGCATGGCGATCATGAAGACCGCGTTCGCCCGAGCCCGATGGGACTGCGGGAACCAATAGGTGAGGTAGAGAAGGACGCCCGGTAGGAAGCCCGCCTCGGCGACCCCGACGAGGAATCGGATGAGGTAGAGGCTGAAGGGTGTCGAGGCGAACATCGTCGCCGTCGAGGCGATTCCCCAGGTGATCATGATCCGCGGAATCCAGATGCGGGCGCCGTACCTCGCGAGCATCAGGTTGCTCGGGATCTCGAAGAACATATAGCCGAGGTAAAAGACGGTGTTGGCGATCCCGAACATGGTCGGCGTAAGGCCCAGGTCCCGGTTCATCGAGAGCGCGGCGAAGGCGACGTTGATTCGGTCGAGGTACGAGAAGACGTAAAGAAGGAAGAGAAACGGAATCAGACGTCGGGAAACCTTGCGGATTACCGATTCCGCCGTCGGATCTTCTGGCACGCGCGAGGGAATCTATCGCCGCCGCCCGGTAAGCGCAACCCCTGAGGCTGTGATAGTTTCCGCCGTCATGAGCGTTTTCCTGCTTCTCCAGGCCGCTTCCCTCGTCCTTCGCGGAGGCACGGTCGTCACCGTCGACCCCTCGGATCGGATCGCGCAAGCGGTTGCCGTCGAAGGCAATCGCATCACCGCCGTCGGGACGGAGGAGGAGATCGCGCGCTTCATCGGTCCGACGACGCGGGTCATCGATCTCGCCGGACGGGCTCTTCTTCCCGGGTTCATCGACGCCCACTCGCACGTGGAGGGGCTCGCCGAATCGGAGCACGCCAGGCTTCCGATCCACATCCCCCACTCCTTGAAGACCACGGCCGACATCCTGACGCGCCTGCGGGAGCGGGCCTCGGAGATCCCCACGGGCACATGGATCGTGGGCCAGGGCACGTACAACCAGCCGATGCCGACTCGCGAGGAGCTGGACCGGGCGGTGCCGGACCATCCCGTCGTTCTCCGCTGGAGCGCTCACGATTTACTCCTCAATCACAAGGCGGTCGAGGTTGCCGGCCTGAAGGACGCTCCCGATCCCACGAACGGCATTGGAAGGATCGAGCGGACTCCCGCGGGCGAGCCCGCGATCCTGCGGGATACTGGAATCGAGCTTCCGATTCCGCATTCCACGTTCGACGAGATGCGGCAATGGATCCCGAAGACGCTTCGCGACTTCTATCTCTCCAAGGGAGTCACGAGCGTCTACGACATGTCGTCGCCGGAGGTCGCCTACCGGATTTATCAGGAGCTCAGGGATGAGGGCGAGCTTCCCGTTCGTCTCCTCATGAGCTACCGATACACCGAGGTCGAGCCTTTGCTTCGCGTCGGCATCCGTACCGGCTTCGGGGACGACTGGCTTCGCGTGGGAGCGATCAAATTCCATCAGGACGGAGTCTGGGGCACGACCGCCGCCACGTATCATCCCGCCTGGAAGGGCTCGGGCACGACCTGGGTCCCCGAGAACTACGGCGGCGTCCGGTTCGAGCAAGAGGAGTTCGACCGCAGAGTGACCGAGGCGCACCGGGGCGGCTGGCAGATCTGGGTGCACGCGAACGGAGATCGCGCGCAGGACATGACGATCGCGGCTTACGAGGCGGCGCAGAAAGCCTACCCTCGTCCGGATGCGAGACACCGGATCGAGCATTTCGCCCACTTCCTCGTGCAGGATCCCGCGCGGACCGAGGAACGGCTGGAGCGAATGAAACGGGCGGGCATCACTCCCGCACCCCAGGTGGCGTTTCTCTGGCGCCTCACGGACGAAGGGGTGAAGGAGCCCGATGTGAAGTTCTTCCCGATGAAGACTCTCATCGACAACGGCTTTCATCCCGCGGGCGGCTCGGACACCCTTGGAACTCAGAACTTCGCGACCGACCCGCTGTTCTCGATTGCTGTTGCCGTGAACCGCAAGACGAAGTACGGGACCCCGGTTCAGAGAGAGGAAGCAATCCCGGTCATGGACGCGATCAAGATGTTCACCATCTGGGCCGCGTACGGGGGCTTCGAGGAGAAGGTCAAGGGGAGCATCGAGCCGGGAAAGCTCGCTGACCTCGTGGTGCTCTCGGGGGATCCGCTCACCGTCCCCCCCGAGCGAATCACCGATCTCCACGCGGACCTCGTGGTCCTCGACGGAACGGTCGCGTACGAGAGGACGTCCAAGTGATCTCCCGCCGGAGCTTCCTGAAGCTCGGCGTTGCCGCGGGAGCGCTGCCTTTGCGCTCGGCGGCCCAGGAGCCCTCGAGCGATCTCGCGATCGTGAACGCGCGGATGGTTACGATGGACGAGGGAAGGCCGGAGGCCGAAGCGGCGCTGGTGCGGGGAGGCCGCATCGCTCTCGTCGGCACGACGGACGAAGTGAGAGCCGAAGCGCGGGGCGCGCAGGTTCTCGACGCGGAACGACAGGTCGTGGTGCCGGGCTTCGTCGATGCCCACGCTCACTTCGAGCTCACCTGCCTCGGCGCCTCGTTCCACGCCGCCTGCCACACGCCGCCCGTAACAAGCCTTCGCGAGATTGTAAAAATCCTCGCATCGAAAGCCTCGGACACGCCCAAGGGCCAGTGGGTGATCGGCCGGGGTTCCTTCGGGATGCGCGAGAAGCTCGAGGAGCGGACGCTTCCGACGAGGCACGACCTCGATGCGGTTACCACCGACCATCCGCTCGTCCTGTTCTCGGGCCTGCACGTCGCGATGATGAACACCCGCGGGCTTCAGGAGCTCGGTCTCTGGGATCGCGACCCTCCGCGCGGAGTCCGGGTGCTCCGGGAAGCCTCGGGTCAGCCCTCGGGCATCGCGACGGAGGTCTGGGATCTCCTCCCCGGCTATCCTCTCGACGACGTGCGAGAGGCGGTGCGCGCGCACGCGAAGGAGATCTTCATCTCCAAGGGAACGACCTCGCTCTCGACGATCCCGTTTTCTTCCGACGACGTCCGCGCCGACCAGGAGCTCCAGGCCTCGGGTGAGCTCCCACTGCGGCTTCGGGTCTACTACCACGTGCCGCGCGTCGTCTCGCTCGACTCGCTTCTCGCGACCGGCCTCCTGTCGGGCGTCGGTGACGACATGTTCCGCTACGGCGGAATCAAGATCTTCGTCAACGGCACCACGAGCGACGGGCTCGGAAACGCCATCGAGGACCTCAAGTGGACAAAAGAGGAGCTGAATGACTTCGTCTCCCGCGCCCACGACGCCGGGATCCAGCTCATCATGCACGTCCTTTCGCGTGACGCGATGCTGATGGCCGCGGCGGCGGTCGAGCAGGCAGTGCAACGGCATCCGAGGCCCCATCGCCACCGGGTCGAGCACGGCGGAGACCGCCTCGATGCCCTCGAGGACATGAGACGTCTGAAGGCGGCGGGGATCCGGGTCGTCGTAACCCCCCACTTCGCCCGCCGGCCGGGGACGGCCTCGAGAGTTCCCCGGTTTCGGACGATGATCGAAGAGGGTCTCGAGCCCATCGCCGTGACCGATACCACGGGCACGGTCCCCGAAGCCTCGGGACCTCTCTTCAACATCGCCTGCGCGATGACGCCGAAAGCCGACGGAGGAGCCGCGCCGAGTGCCGAAGAAGCGCTGTCGTTTGAAGACGCGTTGAGGATGCACACGCTCTGGGCCGCGGCCGGCGGGTTCGAGGATCGGGACAAGGGCTCGATCACTCCGGGAAAGCTCGGCGATTTCGCGATCCTCTCCGCGGATCCTCGCGGACGGCCGGGCAAGGAAGTTTTTGGGATCGAGGTGGACGCCACGATCCTCGGTGGAAAAATCGTTTTCGAGCGTTGAGCTCAGAGGAGGCAGGATGAACAGGCACTTTTGGTGGACGCTGGTGGTTCTTGGTTTGAGCGCGACCGTCGCGTCGGCGCAGCAATCTCTCTCGGAGGACGAGGTCGCGAAGATAAAGAAAGAAGTCACGGCGGCGGTGCACCATTACTACCGCCTCTTCAGCGAGAGGAACATGAAGGCCCTTCCCGTGGAGGTCTTTCACGTTCCTCTCGTCTACCTCAGCCCCGAGGGGGCGCAGGTGGATGCGACCGCGCAGGAGGTCACCGCCCGGACCGAAGCCAACCTCAAGCGAATCCTCGAGAGCGGCTGGGACCGCTCCGAGTTTCCGAGCCCGAACGTCTGCGTGCTCAACGCCGGCGCCGCCATCGCCAGCGGCAAGTTCTACCGCTATAAGAAAGACGGGAGCGTTCTCTCGGAGAATGCGGTGACGTACATCTTCGGAAAGACCGAAAAGGGCTGGCGCATCGTTGCCTACGGGGGGCACGGCCTCGACCGGGTCGTGCCGTGCAACGACTGAAACGGTGTTAGAATACCACTTCCCAAAGTAAAGGAGATCGCCATGAAGGTGCCAAAACTGTCGTTGGTTCTCGCTCTGACCGCTTCGCTCGCGGGGGTCCCGGCTTTCGCGCAGCACGACCACCCCGAAGGCGAGAAGCCCCCCGACCGGCTGGGCACCGTGCACTTCGCAACCTCCTGCAGCGCGGCCGTCGAGAAGGATTTCGACCGGTCCGTGGCTCTCCTTCATTCGTTCTGGTTCTCGGCCGCCATCAAGTCGTTCCAGGAAGTGGCCTCGAAGGATCCCGGGTGCGCCATGGCGCATTGGGGAATCGCCATGAGCTGGTGGGGGAACCCGTTCGGAGGGTTCCGGCCCCCGAAGGCGATCGAGGATGGAACGGCCGCCGTCGAAAAGGCGAAGGCGGCGAACGCCAAGACCGAGCGGGAGCGGGACTACATCGGCGCCGTGGCGCTCTTATATAAGGATGCGGGCACCGTCGACCAGAGGACGAGGATCCTCGCCTACGAAAAGGCGATGGAGCAGGTCGCGGCGAAATACACCGACGATCCGGAAGCCCGGATCTACTACGCCCTCTCGCTCGACCAGACCAACGTCCCGACGGACAAGACGTACGGGAATCTCCTGAAGGCGGCGGGAATCCTGGAGAAAGAGTTCAAGACCCAGCCGGATCACCCCGGAATCGCCCACTACATTATCCATAGCTACGACGTGCCGTCTCTCGCTCCTAGGGCGCTCGACGCCGCGAAGCGCTACGCGAAGATCGCACCAGACGCTCCCCACGCGCTTCACATGCCATCCCACACGTTCACTCGCGTCGGCTACTGGCAGGATTCGATCGAGACCAACATCGCCTCGGCGACGGCGGCCCGGAAAGACAAAGCCCCCTCCGAGGAGCTCCACGCTCTCGATTACCAGACCTACGCATACCTCCAGACGGCGCAGGACCAGGCAGCGAAGAAAGTGATCGAGCAGATTCCCGCGATCGGAGCGCAGATTCAGATGAACGCCGCCGGCGGCGCCGCCGCCGCCCCCGCGGGCTGGTTCGCGCTCGCTGCCATTCCCGCCCGCTACGCTCTCGAGCGCAACGCCTGGAGCGAGGCCGCGAGCCTGACGCCTCAAGAGACGCGTTTTGCCTGGATCGACGCCGTCACTTACTTCGCCCGCGCGCTCGGCGCCGCACGGAGCGGGAATCCGGCGGCCGCGGCCAAGGACGTGGAGAAGCTGAACGCTCTGGCCGCGACTTTGAAAGAGGCCAAGGATGCCTACTGGACCGGTCAGGTCGAGATTCAGGGTAAAGGTGCCGCTGCCTGGGTCGCCTTCGCCGAGGGGAGAAAAGACGAAGCGCTCGTGAAGATGCGGGAGGCCGTCGCGATGGAGGATATGACGGAGAAGAGCGCGATTTCTCCGGGACCGATCAAGCCAGCGCGCGAGCTCCTGGGCGAGATGCTGCTCGAGATGGGAAAGCCCGCCGAGGCGCTCGCGGAGTTCGAGGCAACGATTAAGAAGGAGCCGAACCGCTTCCGGGGCGTCTATGGCGCGGCGGTCGCGGCCGAGCGGTCCGCGGACAAAGCGAAGGCCAAGACTTATTACGTCCAGCTTCTGAAGATCTGCGAGAAGGGAGACGCGGGGGCGCGGCCGGAGCTCGAGGCGGCCCGGAAAGCCACGACCGACTGAGCTAACTCAAAACCGAGAGCATCCCCGGGCGACGGCCTGGTTGATATCCGGGGGGACCGATTGGGGTCCGCGCGTGAGAGTCGACGGATCGCGCTCAGCCCTCTTCGATTCTCGAAGCAAACGTCCGGCCGAAGCGGTCGATGACCTCGACCGCGACCGAGCCGCCCGACGGCCGCGCGTAGAAGAGATGATCGGTCGGGACCGGCTCCACAAACGCCGGGTTCTTCAACGGCCGATCGTTTCCCTGGTAGAGCGCTACCGCCATCGGGTCGAGGCCGCGAGCCCTGAGCATCTCCCCTCTTCGGATTCCGTCCTCGTACCAGAAGACTTTCCACTGCGGGTCCCAGTTCCAGACGTTCGCGACGATCTCTCCAGGCCTCGCCGGATCCGCTCCCGCGGCGTACACCCGCAGCTGGCGATCGCCGAGCCCGGTCGGGCGAAAGCTCCACGAGAGCTCGCCGGAGCGGGCTTCGTAAACGTGGTACCCGTTCGGAGTTCCGTCCCAGCAGATGGGTCCGCTCCACCAGGTCCCGCAGACGGCGGATACCACGTGCTCGTGCACACCGCCGTGAAACAGGTGCTCGCTCTCGTGAGTGTGCGCGGTCACGAAGTGGCCGCGGAACCGGGAAAGAATCTCGAGCAGCCGATCCCGGTTCGTCACCTCTACCTCTCGTTTCGCGATCTTCCCCTCCCTGCGCTCCGAGGCCGTGCTCAAGAACGGGATGTGGGCAAAGACCACGACCGTGGATCCCGGCTCCACCAGCGCGAGGTCGGAGGCGAGCCACGAGAGCTGTTCCTCGTCGAGAAACCCCACGTACCCGTCTCCGAGCCAGAAGACGTCGGCGAGAACGACGTAGTGAGCACCGGAGACGTTGAACGAGTAGTGGGCCGGACCGAAGTAGCTTTCGAAGATCGCGGTTCCTCGAAAGGAGCCGCGCGCGGGATCGAGGTCGTGGTTTCCCACCACCTGGAAGAACGGCACTCCGAGACTCGCGACCGCGGAGCGGTATCGGGGAAAAAGGTCCATCGCGTCGTGCACCAGATCGCCGCAGGTCACTCCAAAGACTGCGTTCCGATCGACGTCCTTCATCGCCCGGTCGAGATCGTCCGCCTCGTCCGGGGTCTCGATCTGCGTGTCTCCGAAGACGAGGAAGCGATGATCCTCGGCGGGCGAGTCCGAGGCCTCGAGCGGGAACTCGGCCGAGGCTTCGCCCGAGGAATCGAGCGCGAGCCGCCGGTAGATCCGCGCGAGACCGAACTCGTCCGTCGGTACCCGGAAGCCTGTGGGCAGCGAGACGAACGCGAAGCGAGCCTTCCGGTCGCTTACGAGCTCGAAATCTCCGTTCGCGTCCGTCGGCGTCGACGAAAGTCCATCGGATATGACTGCGCCCGGAACGCCTTTCCCCCGAGCGGAAACACGCCCGCGGATCCGCGCCGGACGAGGCGTCAGGAGCGAGAGACCAAGGGCGGCCGACGAGGAAAGGAACCGACGACGGTCGGGCATAATGAACGTTGAGTCTATCGAAAGTTCTCGACGAGAATGAGGTCGCTTCCGCTGACGTCTTCCTGGTCGTAGACCATCCACTCCCCATCGCGTGAGACCGCGAGCCCCCATCTGGGGACCTTTTCCAGGACGGCGACCCGGGTTAGTTTCTCAGTCGCGAGCTCGTAACACATGACGACGGGCTTTTCTCCCGCGGGGGTTTCGACGAAGCAGATGCCTTCATCGTAGACATCCCACAGGAAGACGGGGCTGTTCGTGTCGATCAGCTTTTCTTTCTCGCCGCCCTCGACGGAAACTCGAAATATGCCGGGCTTTTCAAAACTCCTCACGAACACGAATCTTCCATCCGGGAACTCATGAGGCGTGACTCCTCCCTGGCGAGTCAGCTGGATCGACTCGCCGCCGTCGACGGGCAACTTCCAGATCTCAACTGCCCCACTATCCCGGGTGCTCTGGAAGTAGATCCACTTCCCATCGCGCGACCAGGCGGGGAGGCCCTCGTTCGACGGCCAATTCGTCAGGCGTCTGGGAGCCCCGCCTTCGGCCGAAACGACATACACGTCCCCGCTCAAGTCCGGCGGCCGTTGGAGCATGAAGGCGATGAGCCGCCCATCTGGGGAGCCACCGGGGGTGATCGGCGAAAGCCGCCTCCGGGCCGAAGAACGTGAGCTGCCAGGGGTTTCTTCCGCTGCTGTCGGCGACCCAGACCTCCGCCACCCCCGTTCGCCCGGTTACGAAAGCGATCCTCTTCCCATCAGGCGAAACATCGGAAGTGAACTCATCTTGTGTCGAGGCAACGAGCTTGCTCGGTCCTTCCGTCTCTTTCGCGTTGGGTCCCGCGACGCGCCAGAGGTTCCGATCGGACAGGTCCTTCTCGAAGACCAAGCGGTTTCCTTCCCTGGAGAGGCTCGGGCCGAACGCGTCCTCCGTGATCGGGAGAGGTTCGGGCGCCCCACCGGACGAGGGCATTCTCCAGAGCCTCCCTTGGACGACCAAAGCTGGATGGTCTGAGAGGACCAGGCTCCTCCCGTCGGGAGTCCATGCCAGGGCGCCGGCCATTCCACTCGTTCGCGTCAGACGCTGTGGATTCCCGCCTTCCGCGGGCACGCGAAAAATGTGGCGCTCTTGGGACTGCCGGACGAAAGCAACCGTGTCTCCGTCAGGGGAGAAGACGGGCTCTTCGTCACCGCAGAATCGAGGCTCGAATGTACAGTCGCGTGGCGGGTCGGTGAGCTTTCGCTTCTCTCCGGAGTCGATGGAGAGCAAGTAGATTGCATCCGGATCCGTGCGGGTCTCCTTGTCTGACGTCGCGAGAAAGTTGCCCTCAGGAGACCACGATAACGCGTGACCGTTGGAGAGGGACTTCGCGACCGGGCGCTCCGGTCCTCCAAGCGCGGAGATGAGAAAGAGTCCGTCGACAAGGTCATCGCTCTCGTCTTTCACGTGACGGATGAACGCAATCCGATTACCGTCCGGGGACCACGCGGGCTTGAATTCGTCCTCCGGAGTCTCGGTGAGCCGTAGCTGCTGTCCTCCGTCGATAAGCTTCACGTACAGATCGGAGTTTTCGGCGTTCTCGTCCTTCCAGATAAACGCCACCTGCTTCCCGTCGGGAGAGATGGCGGGATCGCTCTCATGGCCGGGAAGCGCGGTGAGAGGAACGAGCCTGAGAGGGGGAAGGGCTTCAGAGCGGGTGAGAACCCACCAACCGAGCGCTCCCGCAACGAGTGCGACAAACGCGGTCCCTGCCAAGAGCCACGGACGCCGCGAGCTCGGCGAGGGGGCAGCCACGGCGATCGACTTCCCCGTGTCCAGCTCTTGCTTCAACTCGACGAGAGCCACACGGAAATCCGCCATCGACTGCCATCGCCGCTCGGGCTCTTTTCGAAGCGCCCGCACGATCCACTTCTCCAGCTCCAGCGGAATCGAGGACAGAATCTCATGAGGCGGTCTCGGCTCGTCTCTCACGATGGAAGCCATCAGAAGAGGCGCGGTGTCACCGCTGAAGGGCCTCTTGCCCGTCACCATTTCGTAGAGAATGCTCCCGAAGGAGAACACGTCGCTTCGGGCATCGACGTTTCGCCCCTGCACCTGTTCCGGAGACATGTACGCCGGAGTCCCAACGACGTGCCCCGCCTCGGTGAGGGGACGCTCCTGCTCCCGAGTGGGTGCTTCCGCCAGATTCGCGGGCTCGACGAGCTTCGCCAATCCCCAGTCCAGGATCTTCACCGCCCCGTTCTCCTGGACGATGACGTTGTCGGGCTTCAAGTCCCGGTGGACGATGCCCCGCGCGTGGGCCGCAGCGAGCCCATCCGCGATCTGAATCCCATAGTCCAGAGCCTTCGAGAGCGGGAGCCGACCTGAACCTTCGCGGAGGAGTTCCCCGAGGGTCTTCCCCGCGACGTACTGCATCACGATGAAGTGCAGGCCATCGGCCTCGGCGATGTCGAAAATGGTGATGATGTTCGGATGGTCGAGAGACGATGCCGCGCGCGCCTCCTGGAGGAACCTCCGCCTCCGCTCGGGATCTTCCGAGACTTCCCGGGGAAGAAGCTTGATGGCGACGGTCCGGTCGAGCTTGGGGTCGAGAGATCGGTAGACGTCCCCCATTCCGCCCGAGCCAATCCTCTCGTGGATGCGGTAATGAAGAAGCATCTGCCCGGGGTCCATGTTCGGGGCCGTCTTGGCGGAATGATACTCCCGGCGGACTTGAATGGGCAGTGTCCTCTGCTCTCACCGTTTCGTCGACCAACCCGTGGAACTGCTAAAATGAACCGAAGCGCACCAGGGTTGCATGACCAGCGTCTATCTCGAAACTAGCGTCGTCAGTTAACTAGCGGCACGTCCGAGTCGCGATCTCATCGTTGCCGCTCACCAACAGATTACGCACGACTGGTGGGAGACGTCCCGGCAGGGATACGAACTTTACGTGTCCGAAGCCGTGTTGGAAGAGGTCCGGCGGGGCGATCCCCAGGCGGCTCAGCGCCGCTTGGAGATTGTGAGCGACCTGCCTATCCTGGGCTCAACGACGATGCGGAGCAGCTAGCTCTGAAATACTGCGAAGAGCTGGGTCTTCCGACAACGCTGCCGTGGACGTGCTTCATATGGCCATTGCCGTCGCACATCAAGTGGACTTTCTGCTGACCTGGAATTGTGCCCATATCGCCAATGGTGAGGTAGTGCGTCGCCTTAGAACGTTGAATAGCGCTCTGAACCGACAGACCCCGATCATCGTTACGCCGGAGGAGCTTGTGCGAATCCCGAGTGGAGGTCAAGAAGAATGAACCACGACCCTCTCCTAAAAGAGATTCATGAGACCCGAGCCACGCTCCTTGCCGACGTGGGCGGTGACATGAAGAAGCTCATAGAGAAGCTGCGTGCACGCGAATCCGAGGACAGGTCAAGGGTTGTTTCGTCGGCAAACGAAGCACCGTCAGGCCCGGGCAAACATAGCGACGCCACGTAGAGCCGCTGCAGCTCGTAGAACGGGATTGGTCGTATCCGGGCGAATCGAGTTTGGGGTCGAGAGCCCGGTAGACGTCCACTATTCCGCCCGAGCCTATCCTTTCGCGGATGCGGTAATGAAGAAGCATCTGCCCGGGATTCATGTTCGGCGCCGACTTTGCGGAATGATACTCCCGGCAGCTGTCAAGGCGCAGTGTCCTCAGAGCCAGACAGGCTCGAGGCGTCGGTCTTTTTTTGCCCCAGAGCACAAAAAGTTGTGCCTTTTTTTGCTTTAGGGCAAAATAGGCCCATGGAGCCTGCAGATCCTGCGAAGAAACTCCGGTATCTGGACGAACCCATCCGACAGGATCTATCCGGGAAGATGGTCTTCGTCGACGGGCCCCGCCAGGTCGGAAAAACAACTCTCGCCCGGCACATCTTGGAGGGATGGGAGACGGGCGTTTACTTGAACTGGGACAAACGGGAGGATCGGCGCGAGATCCGGGCGGCGCGCTGGCCGGGCAATGAGGCGCTCATCGTCCTGGACGAGCTCCACAAATGGCGAGGTTGGAAGAGGTGGCTCAAGGGGGAGTTCGACACCTACCGCGGGCGGCTCCGCTTCCTCGTCACCGGCAGCGCTCGTCTCGATGTCTACCGAAAAGGCGGGGACTCGCTTCAGGGCCGCTATCATCATTATCGGCTTCACCCGTTCTCCTATCGCGAAGCTCTCGGCGAGCGGTCTCACGACATGCCCGTGCCCGGAGCGGAGCTGCCAATCCCTGCGAAGGGACAACAGGATCTCGTGGCGTCTCTCCTGGAGTTTGGCGGCTTTCCCGAGCCGTTCCTGGCGCAGTCAGCGCGCGTGCTGCGCCGCTGGCAGACGGAACGCCTGGACCGATTCTTCCGGGAGGACGTTCGGGAGCTGGAGTCCATCCGCGATCTGTCTTCAATCGAGCACCTGGCGGATCTCCTGCCGGAGCGCGTGGGCTCTCCCCTTTCTCTCAACGCGCTCCGGGAGGATCTCGAGGTGAGCCACCGTGCGCTCACGCACTGGGTCGAGATCCTCGACCGGCTCTATCACGTCTTTCGGCTCCGGCCCTTCACCGGACCCCGCGTCCGCGCGCTGAAGAAAATGCCCAAGGCGTACCTCTGGGATTGGAGCCTCGTCTCCGAGCCGGAGGCGCGCTTCGAGAACCTGGTCGCGCTTCACCTCCTGAAGATGTGCCACTACCTGGAGGACCGTGAAGGCCACAAGGTGGAGCTTCACTATTTGCGAGATCGCCATGGCCGGGAGGTCGATTTTCTCGTGACCTTCGGGCGAAAACCCTGGTTCGCCGTCGAAGCCAAGCTCTCGGAGACCCGCGTCGACCCCGCGCTTACTTACTTCGGGGAACGGCTCGCGATACCCTGGCTCTACCAGATTACGCTCTCGAAGACTCGCGACTTCGTCGAGCACGGTGTCCGCGTCCTGCCCGCGAGCCGATTCTTCGCCGCTATGGTGTAGGCCCACGCTCGAGGTCGAAACAACGTGCCCGAAGAACGCCTCAAACGCTCTCGACCCAGGGGTACATGTGCTGCCGGCGTATGACGTCGGTCACGAGCTCTGAAACCGCGCGGTGCGCCTGCTCGAACGCCGCCTGAGTCAAGCAGATCGCCCCGGCATCGGAGTTCGCGATGGCGATCCGCCCGAAGCGTTTTCGTCCCACGATCCACGGGAGCTCTTCGTCCGACCACTCGGGGTCATATAGCGAGTTCGAGCCCGCGGCATAGCCGTGGGGCCAGCGATTCACGGTGATGGCTTCGATGTCGCGCGCGGGGTCGAAGCCGCCGCCGGCGAGAGCGCGCCCGAGCTGGTCGCGAATGTTGCGCTCGAAGGTCTCGAAAGTCGTCGTCAGGAGCTCGGCCCGTCCCGCGCGGAACTGATCGCGCGCCGGAAGGCCGGGGGCGAGAGGAACGCGCTGCAGGTGCAAGACCACGGGCTCGTCGGGAGAACGCGAGCATCGATAGCCGCCGATGCTCACTGAGAAGTCGAGAGCGATGGTGTCGTGGTAACCACCGGGGCTATGGATAGTCGAGACTCCGAGCTTCTGGAACGAGGTCCAATTCCGGATGAGAACGTTCGTATAGACCAGCGGTTTTCGCACCGCGAGGGAGAGCGCTTCTTTTTGTTTCTCGGGGAGCTCGGGACAGAGATAAGGAACGACCGAGTTGTAGCAAGCCATCACCACGGTCGTCCCCGTCACCCGGTAGGCTCTGCCTTCCCTCACGTAGGTCACTTCGACTTCTTTCGCTGTCTGGGGCCCGTCCACGGAGGGCCGGTGCTGAGCGCGGACGACGGTGCTGTTCAGCCGGATCCGTACGGGAGAGTCGGGCCGATCGAGCTTCCCGTAGTCGATGCGGGTCGTGACCGAGTCCTCCATGGTCTTTCCCGGGAGCGAGTCGGGGATGAGCCACCGCACCAGCAGCCGCGCGACCCCGGCGTTGCCGTCCGGGAAATGAATCATCACAGCCGGGTCCTTGACGAATGTCCGCGGAGGCGGATCGCCGATACCGAGGCCTGAGAACCCCGGAAGACCGGAACGGAAGCTTCCCCAGGCGCTGTACGAATCCGGGCCTCCCGCGGAATTGGGTCCGGCCAGCTGTCGTGCCTGGTAGTACTTCACCACCTGGGGATGCACCTTCACGAGCTCCAGGAGGTATTGCTCGTAGCTCATTTTCCGGAGGCGCTGGATCTTTTCCTCCTTCGATAGGCCCGGCATGGCGTCTTGCGACTCTTGATTGAGGCGTTCGAGGTCCTTCTTCGCCCGATCGTCGAGGGGTGTTTTCGCCAGGTACTCAGCCCAGCTCAGCGACGCGCCCTCTTCACGGAGCCCCCCGGCAGGGGGCTCGCCTACCACCAGCCGATCGGCGCCAAAGGTCTCTTTGTCGAAGAACACTCCCCGGCGAAGTCCCATCGTCTGGTAGAGCTGCCAGTCGGGCTCGATGGCCTGGTAGAAGCGTTCTGGGTCGAGCCCAATATCTTCGAAGAGCTGACGCCCCTCCGGGGTGAAGGTGTTGTAGGCGAGGATGTACATCGTGCCGCCGTAGCCGATGATGGTCCGGCCGTCGTGCTGGAACTCGTTGCGCTTGGCGTGGCCGCCGAAGTCGTCGTGGTTCTCGAGGATGAGGATCTTCGCGTCGGGGCTCGTCGCCTTTCGGAAATGGTACGCGGCGGCGAGGCCACTCAACCCTCCGCCGACGACCACGAGGTCGTAGGACTCGCGCGTCTCCTCGGCGCCCGATACCCAGTCCTTCCCGTCCCGAAGCGAGTGAGCCACCTCGAAGGAGCCGTCGTGGCTTCCCCGCATCCCCGTCAGCGACGGCGGGTAGTACTCCGTGGCCGACGATTGCCCCGCCATCGTTTTCTTGACCGCCGGGCGGGCGAGACCTCCACCGACCGCGACACTCACGCCGTTCAGAAAATCACGGCGGGTAATCGCGCGATCCATTCCCAATTGGCCCAATTGGCCCAATTGGCCAAGCTCGCGACTGGATTTCGTCATGACACCCTCCCTCGCGTTCGATGACGAGCGGAAGTATATCAGCGCGTCGGATGGACGCTCGCCTACCAGGCCGGAAGCGTTCTCCAGCCGGGAAAGGGCCCGACCTCGATCCGATAGCCGGTCTCCGATGCCGGGTCCGGAACCAGCCGCAGATTGGTGAAGGCCCGAATCCGCTCGAGAATTTCCTCGTAGGGGAGCGTGTGGAATGGCGGGCCTTCGGGCATGGGCCAGAGCCGTATCGTTCCGTCCTGACTTCCCGAGGCGATCCAGGCGGCCGTCGGGGGAGACGGCGACGCTCGAGATCTCGAGCGTGCGGCCGAAGAGCAGATGCGGCGCCTCACCGGTAACCGGTCCTACCCTCACGACTCCATCCAGGTCCCCGGTCGTGACTATCGTTCCCGTAGGATCGAGAGCCGCAGACGAGACGCGGTTCCCATGAGATGTGATCTCGCGGAACGTCGTGGTCTCCAGATCGAACGAGCTCAACGCGTTCGTGTCCAAAACGAGAAAGCGCCGAGGATTACGGTCTCCCGTTAGGGACTGGCCGTCGTCCGTCTCTCGCCGCGAGGCGCCTCAGATCCTGGCTTGAGCTCGGCGTCGAAATCCGACGTATCGAGGCCGTGCGCGTCGCGGCGATGCGTCAGGTCGCACGCTACGATCAGATCGGCGCGCTCTTCGACAGGCTCATGACCTGGGCGGGGCGTCATCGTATACTCGGGCCGACGCCGCGCGTCCTTGGGTTGTGCCACGACGACCCGAACATGACGCCGCGGAGAGGTGCCGCTCGCTATGACGCTTGCCTCGCGCTCGACTCCGACCAGTCCGTGCCCCCCGGGAGCCGCGTCAGCGAGATTCCGATCCAGGGGGGGAGGACGCCGTGGCCGTGCATCGAGGGCAGCACTGCGACCTGCCGCAACGTATGCTCTGGTCTGCGGCCAGTTGGTGCCCGCAGCTTGGACGCGAACTCTGCGACGTCCCTTGCATCAAGAACTACCTGAACCACCCGCGGAACACTGCGGTCGAGGATCTGCGGACAGAGATCTATGTGCCGCTTCAGGGCAGAAGCCTGACGGAAGGAGCCCGAAAGATGAAACGTGCCGCAAGAATCGTCGTTTGCTTGATGCCGCTCACGGTTCCGAGCTGGGCGCAGAACACCGCGCCGACGGAGCCCGATCGGTTTCAGGAACTCCACTTCCTCCTCGGAGCCTGGGAAGGCGAGGGCCAAGGACGACCCGGCAAGAGCCAGGTGAGCCGCGAGTATGCGCTCGTTCTGGACGGGCGCTTCATCGAGGTTCGCAACCGGTCGTTCTATCCTCCCCAGGAAGGAAATCCGGGTGAAGACCACCGCGACGTCGGTTTCATCAGCTTCGATTCGGCCCGCGGAAAGCACGTGCTGCGACAATTCCACGTCGAGGGCTTTGTGAATCAGTACGTCCACGAGTCCACGAGCGAGGACGACAAAACCCTCGTCTTCGTCACCGAGGCGATAGAGAACATCCCCGCGGGCTTTCGCGCGCGGGAAACCTACATCCTCGTGGGTGAAGACGAGCTGGTGGAGCGCTTCGAGCTCGCCGAGCCCGGGAAGGACTTCGAGCTCTACAGCGAGACCCGGCTGCGCCGCGTATCACGGCAGGCCCCGTCAGGGTTCGAACGCCAGGGCGTGAAGGAGAGCTCGTCGTACCGCCCGTAACGTCTCCTCCGAGACCGAGCCCACGAAGCGGTGGAGGCCGGACTGCGGGATTGTGAAGAGATGATGGAGGTTGATCGCCGACCGAACTCTCAACCCGCACTCATCGCCGACGACGACTTCGCTTCTGACCTCGCGAATCGTCCGCGTCAAGGCGGCAACGGTAACGGTGTTCAAAACGCTGATCATTTCGGGACGGGTGAGGATCAGGACCGGTCGCTCTCTGTCAGGAGGCTTGAAACGATGCATCCAGATCTCGCCGCGTGTCAACGCTCTTCCTCATCTTCGAGCTCGTGAATCGTCTGGGCGGCGATCAGGGAATCGAACTCGTCGGCCGTCACCGGGTGGGTGCGGTAAGCTTCCTGCTCTTCTCGGACCGCGAGGGCTTCGCGCTCCGACCGGAGAAACCTGTTCAACGCCAGCCGGCAAATATCCGAGCGGGTTCGCTTCGAGTCTCGCGCGACTCGATCAATGGCCTTCAGCAAGGACTCGTCAACGGTGATGGATACTGTAATCACATTGTAATTATAATATTATTACCATATGGAGTCAATCGGCGAGGCGAAAGTGGACCAACCGCCGACCGGGCAGCTTCGGGCAGGACCCGTTACCATCAGGCGTGGCGATTCCACTGTCAACGAATTTTGATTTTGACACCAACCCTGTCCGGATGGAGTTCGCAGTCCGCACAAAACACAGGCAGGACACTATTGGCGCAAGTCCCCGAGGCTCGCGAGGCAGCGACTCAAGCTGTCGCTTTTTCTTGCGGCGATTTGTGGGCGCCATCTCTGGAGGGAAAACTCGATGAGGCGGGCCGTGTAAGCGGGTCCTACCTTCCCGCTAGTTCCTCTTTCCGGCACGAGATCTTTCCGTATCTCGCGACTTTGCGACTGGCGCGCGAGGTCCACGACCGTCTGCTTCGCATCCGGCAGTCCGTCGGGAGAGCTCGGAACGGTCCTTTCCGCGACGCGCAAGAAATTACTGATACGTTCGGAATCGGCGAGAAGCCAAGCTTCCACCGAACGGATGGCGATGCGAAGTCGCATGTTGGGTGCGGGAGCTCGGAGGAGCGATGCTAGCAAGTCGGGAGCGCATTCCGCGTCCTGGTCCAAGTCTCGGAGTACCAGCCAAGGCGTGAACCTGGCGCCGCTGTTGTAGCCGGGAAGGTTCGTGTCCAGCCAATTTTTGCCCTTCTGGCCGTGCACGGGGCCTAGCGCGAGACCCATCGACCTCAAGATCTTCCCGGCGACCGCGGCGTCAACAATCCCTTCCACCGCCACCGTCACGAACACAACACGTGAGCTCAAACGCCGAAAAGTGACAACTGTTGTGCGCCCTGCGGAGCCGTTCTTGGGAGGACCGCCTCGGCCATGGGTACATTCTGCTCGTATAGAGCCATGATCTGCTGGTCGTCGCTGGCGCGATGGACTTTTGTGTCCTCAGGAGTTACCTCGAGGAAGAGCACCTCTTCTGGCGCGATACCCTCGTCCGTCAGAAGGTCCGCCGAATGAGTGCTCACCAGGACCTGGCGAGCGCTTTTTCTTCCAATCCGGGCCATCATCGCCGGAAGGTGACGGATGACCTCTGGATGAAGGGACAACTCGGGTTCCTCCAGAAGGAGAGGATGATCTCCGTCGAGCAGGACCCAAAGCAAGCCGAGAAGCCGGAGGGTGCCGTCGGAAAACTGTTCTTCCGTTTGCCAACCCGCTTTTGGCCTCCAGTGTTTGTGCAGCCCTCGGAGGTGGGGCACGCCCATCGCGTCCCGATGAAGCTCCAGCTTCTCCAGCTGGGGGACCGCGATTCTCAGCGCGTCGGTGATCCGCCGGAGCCTAGCGCTCAAAGTCTTCTTGCTCGAGCCCGCGAGTTGCTCCAGGAAGTCACCGCCGTAAGGATCGCGAGCGCGTCCTACGGAGCGATCGGGCTCGCGTATGAGTTGAGGGACGATGTGAAGGTAGCGGACGCCTGCGAGAAACTCCTGCAGCTCCCGAAAGGCTTTGTTGGCGTGGAGCTGTTCGAGATGCGTCTGCGTTAGCCTCTTTTCGTCTCCCTTATCTTCAGGATCTGGACGCTCCCGCAGAACTTCGTCACCGTACTTCACGAGCTCCCGGCGAAGTATGGGCCGCTTCAGGTTGTCCTGGTTGAACTCCAAGCGGTACGTCCAGGCACCGGTCGACTCCAACAAGACGTCGACTTCGATTGCGATATTGGAGTAACGCCGTGCGTGCAGGGACCTGATCTGGGATACCCCGCCTCTCTTCGTATCGACGGCCCATTGAAAGCCCCCTTGAGGATCGGCGATGTCCCGCAAGAAGCGGAATGCGTCCAGGAAATTGGACTTGCCGGATGCGTTCGGCCCAACGAGGAAGGCCCGCCGCTCGAGGGGAACGTCAACGTCGAGAAAGTTCCGCCAGTTCTCCAGCTTGACCCGTGTGAATCGCATGGATCTCCATTTCGATTCTACACGAGTACCGGCCGGCTTGAGGGGCAACTCCGTCCTGGACAGAGTGGCCATCTAGAGTGCTGCCGAGAGGTCTATCGCTTCGTCGTTCCGAAGCACGATGTTTTCTCGTAGAACCGCTCCGCCGGTCGTTCCCGGCGGAACCGCGCCTCGGGGAGGTTGAGCCAGCCGTCCACGTTGATGGCAACCGCACGAACCCCGGTCCGCTCGAGGCGCGAGACGATCTCCCGCGTGAGGTAGCCCTTCCTTGAGCCATCGATTCCCGAGACTCTCACGAGGAATGCGCCCCCGGGCTTCGACCGCTCGTAGGACGCGACGATGGCGGAAGCTCCGCGCTCGATTTCGCTCGCCCTCACCTTCACGGGATACCGATGCTCGCGCCGCAAATCGGTTTCGCTTATCCTTCCGCCGCTATGCGAAGAGTTGTCGTGGCCGCCCTCACCATTGCCGTTATCTGGTCCGAACCCGTGGGCGGAGTCGAGCCCTCGCCTCCCGTATACGAGATCGCGATGTCGGAGGCCTGGATCCCGATGCCGGACGGCGTGCGCCTCGCGGCGGATTTGTTCATGCCCTCTGGCGGCGTCGCGGGAGAGAAGTTTCCGGTTCTCCTCGAGTACCTTCCGTATCGGAAGACCGAAGGCCGAGGGAGAAACTATCCCCTTTACTCGTACTTCGTGAGGCGCGGCTACGTCGTCGTCCGCGTCGACATCCGGGGGACCGGATCGAGCGAGGGGAAGCTCATCGACTATGAGTACACGGACCAGGAGCAGGAAGACGGCGAGGCGGTGATCGACTGGCTCTCGAAAGAGCCCTGGTCGAACGGAAACGTCGGCATGTTCGGGATCTCCTGGGGCGGCTTCAACTCGATCCAGATGGCGATGCGCAACCCGCCCGCCCTAAAAGCCATCATCGCCGTCGACGCCACCGAGGATCTCTACCAGGACGATGTGCACTACATGGACGGCATCATGCACGTCGACTCCTGGGAAATGAGCCAGGACCTCGACAACGCCCGGCCGGGAGCGCCGGAGTATCGGATCGACGAAGCCTACTTCCGCGATCGCTTCGATACCCGGCCATGGATGATGACGTACAAAAGGCAGCAGCGCGACGGGCCGTTCTGGGACCGGACCGCGCTCAAGGGCCGCTACGAATCCCTCCGCGTTCCCTCGTTCCACATCGGCGGCTGGTACGACGGATACCGCGACAGCATCCCCCGGATTCTCGAGCAGGTGAAGGCCCCGGTGAAGGCGATGATCGGGCCCTGGTCCCACGCGTTTCCCCACGACCCGTACCCCGAGCCGGGAATGGAGTGGCGGCACGAGGCGGTTCGCTGGTTCGATCACTGGCTCAAGGGACGCGATACGGGAATCCTCGAAGAGCCGCGCTTCGCGGTGTTCGTGCGAAAGTGGCACCCTCCGGGCCCGTACCTCGAACGCGTCGAGGGCGAGTGGCGCTGGGAAGAGGGATGGCCCATCGCTCGCATCCGCGACCGGGCCCTCTACCCGCAGCCGAGCCATGGACTCTCGGATACAGCCCCAGAAGCGATCTCGCACTTTCTGCGATACGTGCCGTCGAACGGCGTCGAGGCCGGAGGACCCGTGATGTGGTGGGGCGACGTCGCCCACGATCAGAGGCCCACGGACGCGTACAGCCTGGTCTACGACACCGAGCCTCTCGAAGACGAGCTCGAGATCCTCGGGCTCCCTCGCGCACTCCTGAGAGTGTCGGCGGACGCGCCACGAGCGAACTGGTTCGTGCGCTTATCCGACGTCGCCCCAGACGGCACTGTCACCCAGGTGGCAGGAGCGGGATTCAACGGAACCCACCGCGAATCGGCAAAAGAGCCAAAGGCTATCGAGCCGGGCGTCCCCTTCCCTCTCGACATCGAGATGCACTTCACGTCCTGGGTCTTCCCCAAAGGCCATCGCATCCGCTTCGCGGCCGGAAACGCGCAGTGGCCGATGCTCTGGCCGACACCCTACGCGATGACGACGACCCTCCATCTCGGAGGCGAGAGCGGCACGCGCGTCCTGCTCCCGGTGGTGCCGTTCGAGGAGCGGCCGAGACCACAGTTTCTCCCTCCGGCGGAGGATCCGGAGCTCCCGGGATACGAGAGCCTCGATGAGGGAACGCCTTCCGGCTACGGAGAGGTCTCCTCGATCGACCGCAACCCGAAAACCGGCGCGGCGAAAGTCGTGGCGACGAACGGAGGCGCCGTCCGTTATCCCTGGGGCACGGAGCGGTATCAGGAGACCATTACCCACGAGACCCAGGACAAAAAGCCGGAGGACACCCCGATTCGCGGGCGCCACCGGATGGTGGTGGAGCTCGAAGGGCGCACTCTCGTCTGGGAGGCGGAGCTTACGTTTCGGAGCGATCTCGATAATTTCTATTACACATACACCCGGCGACTTTTGGAAAACGGGACTCTCGTCCGGGAGAAGACCTGGAACGATACCGTACCCAGAGACTACCAGTAGGTTCTCCATTCGAATCCTGACGTTCAATATCGGCAACGGGCTCGCCGACCGGGGAGCGCTGATCGCGATGCTCCGATCCGCCGACTGCGATCTCGTAGCCCTCCAGGAAGTCTCCGAGTCCCAGGGCTCGGTGCTCGAGCGGGAGCTCGCCGACTCCTATCCTCATCGAGTCATCCACGCCAAGGGTGTCGCCGGAAAAGCTCTCCTGAGCAAGCACCCAATTGCCGATCACGAGGAGATGCTTCTCCCCTGCGGACGCCCTCACCTGCGGGCCGACGTCGAAGTGCCGGGCCGGACGCTCCAAATCATCATCGCCCACGTGCCGCTCGAGAACGCCGCCTTCAGTTTCGTCGGCCCGGCGGCGAGCGAGATCGACCTTCTGGCGAAGCGAGCCCTGGCGTCTTCTCCCTCGTTGCTCGTGGGGGATTTCAACAAGACGCCCTTCAGCCTCCTCTATCGGCGACTGCGCCGGCACGGGCTTCGGGACGCCTTTCAGGAAGTGGGGAGCGGTTTCGGTTTCACCTTCCCGGTGTTCGGGCGCTACCTCGGACTTCCCCTCCCGCCTCTCGTTCGTATCGACTACGTCTGGCACACTCCCGACCTTCGCGCCATCCGCTGTCGCACGGCGCCCGACGGAGGCTCCGACCACCTCCCGCTCCAGGCGGAGCTCGAGCTTTGAACGGGTTCACCGGATCCTCCAGCCCTTCACCGGGCCTCCGTGGAAGAATTTCTCCGGGGTCACCACCCCGTCGCGTTTGAAGACCAGCCCATCCTTCATGACGAAGTCGACTCGGCGAAGGGCGTCGATGTCCCCGAGAGGATCTCCGGCGACGGCGATGATGTCCGCCGCGAGGCCGGGCTTGATCGGGCCGCGCTCGTCGATCACTTCGGCGCATTGGTACCCGTGGATGGTCATGATCTTGAGGATCTCGGGCGCGGGTATCCCCGCCGCCTTCCACGTCTCGAGGAAGTGAATCACTACCTCGCCTCGGGTCTTTCCCGGCACGTAATAGTCGGCGTCGGTCGAGAACGTGAGCTTCACCCCGTTGGCGTAAGCGTTCTTCAGGCCCGCCACCATATGCTGAAAGGCCTCCGGGGTTCCCCGATACTCGGTGTAGGGCGTTTCGGTTCCCGCGCGCCAGATGCCTTTCGCCGCCATCATCTTGTGGAGCTCGTCGTCGAGGACGCGCGAGTGGGCAAGCGACCAGAGTCCGGCCTCGATGGCTCGCCTCGCGCCCTCCCGGGTCTGAATGTGCCCTTCGACCTTGAGGCCCGACCTCGCCGCCTCGCTCACGAAGAGCTTCATCTCGTCGACGCTGTAGCCATAAGGCTTGGCGTCGACCATGATCTTGATGACCTTGGCCCCGAAAAGGACGTTCTGGCGCACCGCCTTCACGATCTCGTCCTCGGTGTCGGCATCGAGGTACTCGGGGTACACGATGTCGTGATCGCGCGCCATTTCCGGGGTGGGCCAGAACTGCCCTCCCATTCCCCCGATGATGAGGCCGGAGTTGACGATCGTGGGCCCGGGAACCCACCCCTGTTCGATGGCCACTCGGAGCGCGGTGTCGGCGTAGTTGCCGGCGTTTCCCATGTCGCGCACGACGGTGAAGCCCGAGGAAAGCATCTGGATCCCATTGGAGACCGCTTGAATGGCACGAAGGGGCGTCGAATCCATCACGTAGGTGAAGTAGTAGATGTCGCTCTCGGGCTCTTTCTTGTAGGTGATGGCGAGGTGGTTATGGGTGTCGACCAGCCCCGGAAGGACGGTGAGGCGGGAGAGGTCGATGACCGCAGCACCCGCGGGGATCGTCACGTTCGCACCCACGGCCTGGATTTTCTCCCCCTCCACGAGGATCACTTGATTCGTCTCGGCGGTCCCGGTTGCGGGGTCGATGAGCCGGCCGGCCTTGATCGCCGTCGTCTGGGCGGAAAGGCTCAGCGGCAGCAGCGAGAGGCACGAAGCGAGCCTCAGGTTTCGTAGGTGTCTCCCACTCATTTCCATCTCCTCTTCGTAGGCTTGATTACTTCAGTTCGGAGAGTAGCTCCCGCACCGCCGGCTGTTCTGGATCCAGGTCGAGCGATCGCTGGAAGTACTCTTTCGCCCTCTCCACGTTCCCGAGCTTTCGATAAGATTCCCCGAGAGCGTTGAGAAGAGTCGCGTCGGGAGGACGAAGGACGAGGGCACGCTCCAGGTACTCGACCGCCTTTTCGTCCAGTCCGGCCCTCGAATAGACGAGACCGAGCCCCGCGACCACTTCGTACTGCGACGGGAAGGAAGCCTCGAGGGGAGCGAGAAGCGCTGCCGCCCTCGACGTATGGCCGCGCGCGAGGTAGGCGTGCGCTAACTTCCACCGTGCTTGTGGAAGCTCGGCGTTACCCGCGGCGACCGCCTTCTCGTACTGTGCGAGCGCGAGGTCGTGCTTTCCCAGGCTCCACCACTGGTCCCCGAGAACCAGGGGAAGAAGGCCGGGGATCGCGGCGTTGAAGCCCCGACGGTAGACGAAGTTCGGCCGCGGCACCGAAGTTCTCGGCGAGAGAGTCAGCGCAGCGGTTTGCTCTGCGATCGAGGAGCCCTCGGGCCCCTTCAAACGGGCGCGGACCAGGTAGGCGCCGCCCGAGGTACCCAGAGTCGAGAGCTCGGCGAGAGCCGCGCCCGAGGCGCCGTCCACCGGGACCTCCTTCTCGTCGATTGACTGTTCGCCGAGGAGGAGGTCGAAACGGACGACGGATCCGGAAGGAGCCTTGACCGCCTGGGTGAACGCGGAAATGGTGTCGCCGATGGCGAAGACGGAATCGGACGCGGGCTCGATCCGAAGCGACCCGAGCTGGAAGGTGCGCATCTCGCTCTCCGAGGCGGCCGAGAGAAGCCGCTCGCTCCGATAAGCCAGAACCAAACCCGCGAGCGCGGGCGCGATCCCGCTGAAGTCTGGAATCGTCACCTCTCTCTCCGCCACTGTGTAGCGCTTCAGCGCGCGGTTTCGGAGGACGACAGAGAGCGTGTAGCGTCCGGGTACGAGGGGAAACGAGTCCTGATAGGCGATGGGGTAGCGCTCGATATCCTTCACTTGACTCGGGGAAAGCTCGATGTAGTCGGAGCGGTCGTTCGCGAGAACCAGGATCCCTTCCGGGTCCCTGGCTTCCAGAGTCACGTCGAGGGTGGTGTAGAACTTCCGCTGGTCCTCGTCGGAAGCGAGGCCGAAGCTCTCGGGATCGAGCTCGAGGCGGTAATGAACGAGAGCGGCGCTCGACGGGCCCGCGAAGATCGCGAAGGCGTTCCGGTTGGGAACGTAGTTGAACGAGTAGTCCGCGGCGACGCGGTTTCCGTACTTGAGCCAGGCGTCGAGGTAGTCGGTGCGGATGGCCCTCTTGGGCGACTCCTCGATCCGCACGAGGACGTTGTCGCTTCCGAGAGACGCGCGGCCCGTCAGATAGTCCGGAGGGAGGCCCGCGTCGTTCGAGAGCGACGCATGCGCCAGGTCGGCAGAGAGCTGCTCGAGCCTCTCGATCGCAGCCAGGTCATCCTGCCCGGAAAACATGCCCGCCGTTCGGAACAAACTCGTGGGGCCGTCGCCGATGGGATGGTAGAGCTCGAACTCCCCCACTCCGTCCCGCTGAAAGAAGAGCAGAAAGAACGCCCCGGGCAGACCTCGCTCCCCCCCGCCCTGGTAGAACCACAGTTCGGAGTCGACGATCTCGTTCCCGCCGCTGAAACGCTCGATGGTCTTGGGCGCGCCCAGAAGGATGTAGTACCGCCCGCGGTCGGTGCGCCATCCCGGCCGGAAAGTGTCCCGGCCGAGGAACTGGTTGGCGTAGTCGATTCGCTTGGTGTGCTCCTCGCGGAGCTCGTTCGCGGGCGTCGCCGGGTTCGGATCGCGCCTCGTCCAGAACGCCTCGATAAAGCGGTCGCGCTCCTCGACTGTCTGGAGCTCCCGGAAGACCTCTTTCTCCCGGTCGGTGACGATGTAGACCACCTCTTCCTCGATCCACTTCCGGTGGACGTCGGACATCTCAGAGGAAAGCGCGAGAGCCAGGACGAACGAGAACATGATCGGCATTAGCCTACCGCAAATAACCGAGGCTCCGAAGCTTCTCGATCTCCTCTTCGGAGAGCGACCGGACGGGGGCCTCTACCTTTTCGTTTGCCATGAAGCGGTCGAGCCGCTCCGAGAGCGCCGCGAACACTCTTCGCTCGTCGGCCGAGACGTCCGCCTGCTCCGCGGGATCGCGCGCCAGGTCGAAGAAACGGTATTCGCGGCTCAGGCGGTTGAAGTGGAGCTTGAAGCTCTTGTATCGAACCGAGCGGGTGATGTCGTGCTCCACATTGTTGTGATCGGCCTCGGAGAAAAGATACCTGGCCTCGAGCTCAGGATCGCCTTCGGACCAGAGGGGGGCTACGTCTACCCCGTCGAGCCCCTCGGGGACGGCGATCCCGGCACGCTCGAGGAGCGTGGGAGCGATATCCACCAGGGAGACGGGCGTCGGGACACGCCGGCCGTGGGGGATACCTGGGCCTTTGACCACGAGAGGCACGCGGAGGACTTCCTGGTACTGGGTCTGTCCGTGAAGGACTCCCCCGTGCTCGAAGAACTCCTCGCCGTGATCGGAGGTGACGACGAAAAGCGTGTCCTCCCAAAAGCCCCGCTCGCGCAGGAAATCGAGGATGCGTCCGATCTCGGCGTCCATCTGCCGGATCCCCGCGTCGTACCGGTCGATGAGGTTTGGCGCGTCCGCGGGTGAAAGGGAGACCTGCCCCTCCCGGTAGGCGGCGAGCTGCGCAGTGGAACCGTCGGCAATGCCTTCGTAGGGCCGGAGGAACTCAGACTCATACCGGGGGAGCGAAGCGTAGTCGCTGTGGACGTCATAATAATGTAGGAACAGAAAGAGTGGGCTTTTTCCCGCGCCCTCGATCCACTCGAGGCCCTGGTCCGTGATTTCGGAAGAGGGCTCCCGCTGCTCAACGCTCTCCTCGACGTAGGAATACTGCTGGAATCCCCGATCGAGGCCGAACTCGGGGCCCAGGTTGTGGGAGTTCACGACGGCGGCGGTGCGATAGCCGGCCTGTGAAAAGAGCTGTGCCAGCGTCTCCAGGTCCGAGGACAGGTAGCGCGCGTGGGAGGTCAGGCCGTGGCGGCTCGGATAGAGCCCGGTCAAGAGCGTGGCATGAGCCGGAAGCGTCCAGGGCGAGGAGGACGTGGCGTCCTCGAAAACGGCTGACTCGAGTGCGAGGCCATCGAGCGAAGGCGACGTCGGCCTCTCGTAGCCATAAAGACCCAGGTGATCCGCTCTCAGGGTATCGATGGAAACGAGCACCACGAGGCGCGGCCGGTCCTCGCGGCCAAAGCAGGCGAGACAGGCGAGCGACAGCGACGTCGCGAGGCTGAGTCTACGGAACATAACCCAGGTTCCGGAGGGCTTTCAGTGTCTCTTCGTCGAGTGCCGCGGGAGGACCCGGATCGCCTGGCGGGGGCAGCGAAGAGAGAACCTTTCCGAGAAGGCCTACCGCCCCGGCCACCCGAGCCGGATCGGCGCCGGAGAGGTCGTTCTGTTCTCCCGGATCCTTCTCGAGATCGTAGAGGGCGTGGTTCCCGAGACTGTTCCAGAGAAGCTTGTGGCGGCCGAGGTAGAGGGCGCGCCACGAGCCCTCGGTGCTCATGAACTCGAGGACGTTCACCTCGGCGAGAAGGGGTTGGAGGCGTCGCCCCCCTGAGGAGGAAGCCGCGAGGCCGAGGCGCTCGAGAACCAAAGGGAGAACGTCGACGTGGTGGACCGGGTCGCCCCTTCGTCCCGGCGCAACCTCGTTGCGCGGATACTTCACCAGAAACGGCACGCGGATCTCCTCTTCAAAGAGCGATGCCCCATGGCCCATTTTTCCATGCTCACCCAGAAGCTCCCCGTGATCCGCGGTCACCAAGATCAGACTGTCGTCGAAGAGCCCGTCTCTTTTCATACCCTCGAAGAATCGTCCGATGTGGTGATCCATGTAAAGGATCTCCTCGTCGTATCGATCGCTCGGCTCCATGCCGAAGCTTCCTCCGAAAGGTGAGGGCGCCTCGTAGGGACCATGGGGGTCGAAGTAGTTGAGGAAAAGAAAGAGCGGGCGGCCATCCCGGGCTTCGAGGAGCCCGAGGGCGGACGCCGTCACCTCGCTCGCGAGCCTTCCGTTGACGTCTCCGATGCCTTCGTCGTCGTACGTCTCGAAACCGCGATCGAGCCCGAAGACCCGCTTCATCCACGGGCCTCCCACCACCGCCGCGGTCCGGTAGCCCTGTTCGTGGAGGAGGAGTGCTACGGTCGTCTCGCGCGGCGAGAGTCCGGAAGCACGGTACTCGGCCCACTCTTCGGGCCCCGGGATCGCTTGCGTGAGACGGAGAGGACCTTCGGGATCGTAGTCCGCGCCGTGGCTCGAGGGGAGCTTGCCGGTGAAGATCGAAGCATGCGAGGGAAGGGTCCAGCTCGACGCAGCGACGGCGCGGTCGAAAACAACGGAACGCCCGGCGAGGGCGTCGAGGTTCGGCGACAGAGGCCTCGAGTATCCGTAGCAGCCGAGCCGATCCCGGCGGGTGGTGTCGAGAGTGATGAGAACCACGTGAGGCTTCTCGAGGCGGCCCCGGCAGCGAGGGAGGCCGAGAGCGAGCGCCGTCCCCGCGAGAAGAAGATCGCGACGGGAGAGGATCACGGTCCGCGGTTTCCATCGAGCGCTTCGAGGTTCCGCCGGGCGCCTTCATGATCGGGGGCGAGCTCGATCGCTTTCCGGAAGCTTTCCGCCGCCTCAGCGAACCGGCCTTCCCGGGCGAGCGCCGCGCCGAGGTTGTTGTGAGCGTCGGGGTTCATGGGCTCGATCGCCGCCGCGGCCAGGAAGTGCTCGAGGGCCGGCGCCATCGCCCCGGCCTGAGAGAGCGCGAGCCCAAGATTGTTGTGCGCTTCGGCGAGACGGGGGTTGATGGCGAGAGCGGCCTCGAACCGCTCGACTGCTTCCCGCAGGCTACCGCTCGAAACGAGCGCGACACCCCAGCTGTTGTGCGCCTCGGCGTAGTCCGGAGCGAGCTCGATCGCGCGCCGATAGCACGAGATCGCCTCCCCGAATTCTCCCTTTCCCGCGAGTGCGAGCCCGAGGCTGTAGTGCGCTTCGGCGTTGTCGGGAGCGAGCGTCGACGACGTGCGAAAATGATCCGCGGCCCGGTCGAGGTCAGAGAGCCGCGCGAGGACCAGACCGAGGCTGTAGTGGGTCTCCGCCCGATCGGGGTTCAAGGACCGCGCCTTCTCGAACGCCGCGTAAGCCTCGTCGAGCATATTCGCATTCGCGAGGGCGAGTCCCAGGTGGTAGTGCGCCTCCTCGTCCTCCGGCTCGATGCGAACGGCCTCCCGAAGATGCTCCGCCGCTTCTCCGAAGCTCCTCTGGCGCATTGCCGTCTGCCCCGCGGAGAAGTGGGCGAGGGCGTAGTCGAGCCGGAGAGCGATGGCCCTCTTGAAGTGCTGCGCCGCTTCGTCTAGATCGCCGTGGTCCATCAACACGACACCCCAGTTCTGATGCAGTCGGGCCTCGTCGACCGCGCGGCGGGAGGCCTCCTCGAACTTTTTCGTCGCCTCGTCGTGCCTTCCTTCGCGGCTCAGCGCAACGGCGAGATCGACGAGAGCATCGCCGTCCAAAGGAGCGAGGGCCGAGGCTTCCCGAAAGTGGACGAGCGCCTGCGCCGAATCGCCGAGCGTGAGGAGCTGCTGCGCCAACTCCCGGTGAGTCGAGCTCGAGCCCGGGTCGAGGCGCAGCGCGGCTCGATAGAGCTCGAGCGCTTCCTCGGAGCGGTTTTGCTTGCCGCGCACGCCCGCGAGGGCCGCATGGGCCTCGGCCGCGCCCGGATGGATGCGAATCGCCTCCTCGAGCTCCCGCTCGGCGTCTTCCAGCCGGCCGCGATTCAGGTACGCGACGCCGAGGTTGATGTGGGCGAGCGCGTTCTCCTCGGTGACGCTCAAAGCGTGCTCGAAGAGAGTCACGCTGTCTCGCCAAACTCGAACCTGCGCCGAGGCAACGACCGCGAGCGCAAGAAGGCTTCCGACTCCCAGGGCAACGAAAGCGGTGCGCGGAAGCGAAACCAGTTTCGCGAGCTCCGCGAATCCGAAGGCGACCACGATACTGAGACCTATGTAAGGAAGATACGTATAACGGTCGGCCATGCCCTGCTGTCCCACCTGAACGAGGCCGATGACGGGGACGAGCGTTCCCACGTACCAGAGCCAGCCGACGGGAAGGAACCGGAGACGGTCGTTTCGCCGGGCGAAAGCAAGCGCGACCAGAGTCGCGGCCGCGAGCGCCGCGAACGCCGCCACCGGCTGAAAGCTCGGGAGACTGTCTCCGGGATGCGGGTAGTAGGGCGAGAGCCGAGCGGGCCAGAACGCTTTGCCGATGTAAGCGACGTAGGCGACGAGAGCGTTCGCGGCCCGTACGTCGAGGGGGTAGGTCTGAAGGGGCTGAACGGCGCCCTCGGCCCGCTGCACGAAGAAAGTGACGGCACTCGAGAGCGCGACCAGCGCGAAGAGAGGCGACTTCTCGAGGACGAGACGCCCGAGGGGCGTTCTCTCGAGCCGGCCGAGGGGCCAGACGTCCAGGAGAAGGAGCACGAAGGGAAGGGTGACGAGCATCGGCTTCGACATGAGGCCGAGCGCCAGAAACAAGGCGACGAGCGCGAGACGCCGCGGAGCGGGCTTTTCGGAGTAGCGGGCGTAAGCCCAGAGAGTGAGCATCCAGAAGAGCGCGCTCAAAACGTCCTTCCGCTCCGCGGCCCAAGCTACGGATTCCACGTGGAGCGGGTGGAGGGCGAAGATCGCCGCGACGAAGGCGCTTGCTCCCAACGACCCGGTCATGCGCAGCAACACGTAGAGGAGAAGGACAGCGCTCGCGACGTGGAGGGCGAGGTTCATTCCGTGCAAGGCGGGGGCGGAGAACCCGAAGAGCTCGTAGTCGAGCATGAGCGAAAGCCAGGTCAGCGGATACCAGTTCGCTCCATAGGACGCGGTGAAGGCCCATTTCAGGCCTTCCGCACTCAGGCCCAGCTTCAGGTTCGGGTTCTGCGAGATGTAGTAGTCGTCGTCGTATTCGACGAGCTCGTTCTGGAAGACGGGGAGATACACCAGCACCGTCGCGAGCGCGAGCGCGAGCGCAATGACCTCCGGCCGCCTCCACCAGGAAATCCTCGACATACGCGCCTGGGATCCTAACTCAAGCCCCCGGCTCGTCCCCGGATGGCCCGTCCACGTACCACTCGAGGTGCGGCGACCACTGGTGGCAGCGAAGGCAACAGGTCTCTAACCAATGGCGAGCGCAGGCGGGGCACAGGCCCTTCGTGTCGAAGGTGTTCCAGGTGTGAAGGCAGGAACACATCCAGAGGCTGTCGCGCTCGGGCTCCCAGCCGCATTTCGGACA
>CAZKNR010000412.1:0-13173 GCA_964553925.1 uncultured Acidobacteriota bacterium | reverse complement strand
TGATCGCCATAAACAACGCGTCCCTGAACAACGGCGGGGCGGGGGCGTTCCCTGATTTCTCGGGGGGCACCCAGAGTTACAACGTTTCGTCCGATGCGTCGGCGACGGGCACCGGCAGCCAGATCAACAAGACCGCCTACGCCACCTACTTCGTCAGCACGACGGTGGGCGCCGAGGATCTGCACCTGAAAGCTAGCTCCCTCAGCCTCTGGACCGGGAACGGCACGGATCTCTCGGCGGATGCCAACCTGCCGGTGACCAACGACATCGACGGCGCCTCGCGGGTGCGGCCCGACATGGGGGCCGACGAGTTCGGCGTGTGCTGCGCCCTCGCGACCACGGAGGTGGCGGGCAGCACGATCACGGTCACGGGCGCCGGGCAGTTCGAGATGCGCTTCAACACCGCCACCGGCGGAGGGATGGACCAGTTCTTCGACCTCGTGGAGGATCCCTCGAAGTCCCTGGACCTCGCGGGGGGAGGCGGGTACCAATTCAGCCTCTTTTCGGACGAGATCGCGGTCAATCCGGGACCGGTCTACTACGAGACGTCGGGGGACACGTCAGGCCGCCTCGACCTCCTCGAAGCCACTCCCGTGCGCACGGTGGTGCGCCAGCAGTCACGCTTCGCTCAGGGCACAGCGAGGCTCGCCGGCGTCGAGGGCATCGGGGACTACGCGATCTACCCCTCGGGTCGCTTCGCCCTCGGCTGGAATCGCAAGCTCACGCAGTCCAGGCCCTACGGGCAGCTGCAACTCCAGTTCTCGGCCCATTACACGGCGGCTCCCCTCAACGGGTGGACGCCGTACGCCCAGTCCGGGCCGCTTCCCCCGAATTACGGAGGCGCAGACGACTTCCTACTCTTCAAGAGTGAGGTGGCGGGAACGCCGGGGGCACGGACCGACTTTCTCGGCGTGATGTCTGCCGACTGGACGGGGGCGAACGGCGCGACCGGAACGGTCGCGCTGTTCGACGGTCCGGGCACCGTCGCAGAGATGTTCTGGGAGAGGACGGCGGCGGGGACGCTCGGCCCCCCGAGCGGGGTGCCGTACAGCCAGGAGCCGGGCGAGGCGTGGCACTTGCTGACGTATTTCAAGCCCACCAATCTCGGCAGCGGGGCGAACCCGGAGCTGGATCCCGCGGTGGTGACGCGGCGTGACGACTACCGCTCGCCAGGGTCGATCAGCGGCGTGGGGCCCGGCGCGCAGTGGCAGGATGCGAACGAGAACACTGCGCCTTTGGGGGACTACTTCAACGGGGCCGAGGCGGCCTACGTCTTCGACCTGGACCCCGTGACCGGTCTCACCTTCGACATGAGCGGAGCCTCGACCCCGCGTTACTCGCCGTTCTTCAAGATCCGGCGTTGGCGGTCGCTCGGGGTCCCGGCCACGATCACCGTCGACGGGGTCACGAAGAGGCGGGACGTCGACTTCAAGGCGGACGTGAAGCCAGTGACGTTTTCAGCCTTCGCCGATTCGATCCTCTGGCACTCGACGCTCGAGACCGCGGCCGCGCTCACGACCACGCCCGACATCGGCAGTGGGGGAACCGTGGGGCCCGGGGTGACTTTTCCGGCAGGTCGCTACGGTGCAGGGGCCCAGGTCCCAGCCGACGCGGACTGGATCGCTTTTCCGATCGCAGGCTTCGACAAGGCGGCGGGGGCCGTTGACTTCTGGTTCCAGCCGACCTGGGCCAGCAACGACTCTGCACGGCACGACATCGGCGGGTTCCGCTTCGACGCCACGAACCAATTCCTGCTGCAGAAGCTCGCCGACAACTCCCTCCACTTCACCATCGTGACCAGCGCCGGTACGTCGGACCTGGTGTTGGCGGGGGCGGCGTACGGATGGCGGGCCGCGGATTGGGTCCACATCATCATCTATTGGAACGACACCTATCCTGTCACCGACCAGCAGCAGCTGTACGTCAACGGCGTTCGACCCGCCCATACCGACCCAGTCGTCGACTACAGCTCGGCGCTTCTCACCCCGCACACGGAGTTCCTGCTCGGCAACATCAACAACGGCACTGCGTTCTTCGCCGCGGGCATCTACGACGAGCCGTCCGCCTATTCGCACTCGGCACTGGACCCGTCCCAGGGGGTCCTGGCCCACGCGGGCCTGATCGCCAACCCCCAGGAGTTCCTGGCCAGTCCGAGCAACAACGCAACCCTGAGCCTCGACGTCGTCAACGGCACGCGGCAGGGGGAGTACTTGTACTTCGCCACAGACTCCCGCTTCAGGGGCCTGAACGTGGTCTTCGCCACCCCCGGGGCGGGAACTGCCGACCTGCAGTGGCAGTTCTGGAACGGCACGGCCTGGGCGAATCTCGAAGCCGTCGCCGGCTTCATCGACAACACCAACTCCTTCACGAGAAACGGGAACGTCTTCTGGACGTCGGACCCTGCGAGCTGGAGTCCGTCCTCGCTCGCGGGCGGCCCCGACCTCTTTTACGTCCGCGCCTACGTGGCGTCCGGCTCCTACACGACGAGCCCCGTCGAGAGTCGGGTCACGACCGACATCCTGCTCTTCCAATACTGCGCCGACGTCACGACGAACTCGAACTTCGTGTTCGGGGCGCCGGTGACGACGGCGGTGGAGCTGATTTCCTTCGAGGCGCGCGGGCTGAGCGAGGCGGCGGAGCTTCGGTGGGAGACGGCTTCCGAGCTTCAGAACCTGGGATTTCATCTCTATCGGTCGGCTTCCGAGTCGGGTCCCTACCAGCGCATCACCTCGTCTCCCATCCCGGGCCTCGGCTCCTCGCCCCACGGCGCCAGCTACCGTTACCTGGACTCGTCTCTCGTGAACGGCACCACGTACTTCTACGAGCTCGAGGACATCGAGGCCACGGGAAAGACGAAGCGTCACGGGCCGGTCTCGGCCGTGCCGCAGCAGGAGGCTCCCCTTCCGAAAGAGCGTGCTTCGGGTGGAAGCCTCGTCTACGGAGACCCGTCGCGGGTGTCCTTCGTGGAGCTCTCGCGAAGCTCGCGCTCTCTGGTATTGGAGCTCACGACATCAGGCTTCGAGGCCCGGCTCGACGAGAGCGGCTCGTTGCGTTTGTCGATTCCGGGGTTCTCGGAGATCTCGGAGGCGGGAGCCCCTGAGATTCCGGTGAGAAGGACCTGGGTCGACGTCCCGTCGGGACGGGTGCTTCTCGCTTCGGTGCGAGCCGAAGAGGTGGAGGTGTTCTCGAGCCTGCGACCTTCGGCGGTGGGAGCTCCGGAGCTCGTGGCATCGCGAACGGGGACGGTGCGAGCGAGCCGGAGGAGAGGACGAGAGGGAGCGGGGTTTCAGGGAGCGGGCTTCTACCCCGGGGAGTGGGCCCGACTCGTCGAAGTGGGATACCAGGGCGAAGCGAAGAAAGCTCTCGTCGAGCTTTCCCCTCTGAGGTGGGACCGGACGAGGGGCGAGCTGGTCGTGGCGCGGAAGCTCGTGGTGCGTCTTTCGTTCTCGGGCACGGAAGAGGGCAGACACCGGGAGAGCCGAAGCCACGCTCGCACGGGAGAGCTCCACCGGCTGGTCGCTGTCGAGCCAGGTCTCTATGGAGCGAGATTCGAAGAGGTGATGGGACGAGGAAGACGCGGAGTCTCGAATTCGAAGCTTTCGTTGTCCCGAGCTGGTGTGGCGGTCGGCTTCCACGTGGAGCCCGATCGAGGGATCTTCGGGCCGGGCTCGGTCCTGTACTTCGTGAGCGAGGGAGCTCGGGAGAATCCTTACGGGAACGAGGCGGTGTACGAGCTAACGGTTGGAGTCGAAGGCGAGAGGATGGAGCTCGTTTCGGAAGCACCGGGTGGCTCGCCCGTTGGATTCTACTGGGAGCGTGTTGAGAGAGAAGAGAACCGGTACTACCAGGCGGGGCTTCTGGAGGCTCCCGACCTCTGGTTCTGGGACCTGGTGATGGCGCCGGGGGTGAAGAGTTTTTCGTTCGGGGTGAGCGAGCTAAGAGCGGCCTCGGAGCCGGCGCGGCTCACGCTCCGGATTCAGGGAGTGAGCGATAGCGAAGCGAATCCCGACCACCACGTTCGGGTGAGGGTGAACGGCGCCATCGTTGCCGAAGGAGAGTTCGATGGAAAGACCTCTCTCGCACTCGAAGCCGAGCTCCCCGCGGGAATCCTGAGAGAGGGAGACAACGACCTCGAGCTCGAAAACGTCGGAGACACGGAAGCTCCGTACTCGATGGTCATGCTGGACCGATTCAGTGTGAGCTACCCGAGGCTCTTGAAGGCCCAAGGAGGCGAGCTCCGAGGACAGTTCTCGGAAAGGGGCGCGGTCAGTGTGGAAGGGCTCGACGGGAGCCCCTTCGTCGTCGACGTGACGGAAAGACCGCGATGGATTCGAGCTACGGGCTCGAGCTTCGCGGTGGAGTCGGGCCGGGAGTACCTGGTCGTGAGCTCAGTAGCGGTGAGAACGCCGTCTTTGAGGACGCCACTTCCAAACCGTCTGAGGAACACCCGTCTCCAAGCGGACTACCTGGTCCTCGGACCTCAGGAGCTCCTCGGGGAAGCCGCGCCTCTTCTGCAGTTGAGGCGAAGTCAGGGGCTTCGAAGCCAATCGGTCTCGCTGTCTCAGGTGTACTCCGAGTTTGGTTTCGGCGAGTCGAGGCCGGAAGCGATACGGGAGTTTTTGTCGTACGCCTATCATCACTGGAAGAAACCCTCCCCTCGCTACGTTCTGCTCCTTGGCGATGCCACCTATGACTTCAAGGACTACCTGGGGACCGGAGTGCGAAACCAGGTGCCGGCTCTTGCGGTGAAGACGTCGTATCTGTGGACCGCCTCTGATGCGGCCTTTGCCTCGGTGAATGGAGACGACGAGCTTCCCGACCTCGCGATCGGTCGTCTTCCTGCGAAAGATGCCGTGGAAGCCCGGGTGATGGTCGCGAAGGTTCTGGAGTACGAGCGGTCGGGGTCGCTTTCGGGAGTCTCGATTCTGGTGGCAGATAACTCCGACGCGGCGGGGGATTTCGAAGCCAACGCGGAAGAGATCGCGGGAAGCTTCCTCGCCTCTCGGCCGGTGCGCAAGATCTACCTGGGCCGTCTGGGGAGCGCGGCGAAGAGTGAAATCGTCGCAGCTCTGGACGAAGGGGCATCGCATCTGAGCTACATGGGACACGGCGGGATCCACCTCTGGGCCCAGGAGAACATCTTTAATACCGGCGAGGTGGCGGCACTTCAGAGACAAGGGCAGAGGCCTTTGGTTCTGACGCTCAACTGCCTCAACGGATACTTCCACTTTCCGTATTTCGACTCTCTCGCCGAAGCCCTGTTGAAGGCCGAAGGCAAGGGGGCGATCGCGGCTTTCTCCCCCAGCGGGCTCAGCCTCGACGAACCGGCTCACCTGTTCCACAAGGCGGTTCTGAGCGAAGTGCTGTCGGGACGACACCCACGACTCGGCGACGCCGTCCTTGCGGCGCAAACGACCTATGCGCAATCAGGCGCTTTTCCCGAGCTCTTGCGCATCTACCACCTCTTCGGCGACCCCGCTCTGAGCATCCGATGAGAAAACCCTGGAGATAGATCTTTCTCTGGCCAATCTATCGATTCGCCCGATAGAGAACCCACCGGGCCCCGGAGAGAGCCGAGGAAGGGTAGGAGCGCAGGAAAACGCATGCGTCACAGCGTGACCCCTCGTAGCTCCCGATCCAGAAGTCGGCGTCGCCCGGGCGTTCCACACTCACGTATCTCAGCCGCTTTCCTTCTGTCCCCATCCGCTCGCGATAGAAGCGGAGGATCCGCTCGTTCCTGAGGTCGTGGTCGCTCCCGACGGTGACGACGTCGTCGTGCGAAGCCCGTAGAAGGAAGCGCAGAGCCTCCTCGTAACCCCCGCGCCCCTCTCGCGCGAACTGAAGGAGCGAGTACCCGTTCGCTCCCAGCCAGACGACCAGAACCACGGCCGGAAACGGGCGCCGGAGAGAGCTCGCGAAGCTCGCGACGAGAAGGGGCACGAAAACGATGCTCACCAGGAAATAGCGCGGGAAGAGAAACGGCGGGTCGAGCGCGAGAGCGACCCAGACAGGAAGAAGGGCCGTGGCGGCGAAGAAGACCCAGAGGTAGGACCGAGGCTCCGTCGAACCCCGGTTCGGCCAGTAACGACGGGCCCGCCGAGCAAGCGCGGCGAAGAGAACGACAGCAGAGAGCACGGCGAAGAGGAGCACGCCTCGGCCTTCGATGGGTCCCCCGAGTGCGAGCGAAGCGGTCTCTGCGAGGAGTGCCCCGGGCGGCTCACGAGTCCCTCCCCCGATGCCGAGATATCTAAGGTCGGTGACGACGAGAACACCGAGGAGCAGGAAAGGAACGAGCTGGAGGGTGGCGGCGGATCCGAGCGAGAGCCGTCCTCGGCCCGCGAGGACCAGAGAGTAGACGACCGCCGCCACGAGGACGAGGACGAAGCTGAGATGGGACAGAATCCCGACGGAAGCCGCGAGCGCGTAGAAGGCGACCCATCGGATGCGGCCGGTCTCCCCCCACCGCACGAGGCACGGCAGGAGAGCGAGTCCCGCAAGAGCCGCGAGGGAGTACCCTCTCGCTTCCGAAGAGTAGAAAACGAGGGGAAAGCTGGTCGCGGTCAGGAGCATCGCCAGCCAGGGCTTGGACCCATCCACCTCGGCGAGCCATCCGACGAGGAGAATCGCGGCGACTCCCGCGAGGAAGGACGGGAGTCGGTACACCCAGAACGGGGCTCGCTGTCCGAGAGCGTACATCCAGAGGCTCACGAGCCAATGGTTGCTGTCGTGATGGATACCGGTGAACACCTCGACCGCGGAGCCAATGTCGGCGACGTTCGAAAGCGCCCGGATTTCGTCGAGCCAGAATTCCGTGAACAGACCCGGGGCTCGCAGGACAGCCGCGAGAAGGACAATGGCTCCGAAGCTTCGCTTCATTTCTTCGATTATCATCCCCTGGGATGGACACCTACCAATGCCGTGGGGCCCCACCCCCACGGCTCTCGCTCCGCGACTCGCTTCGCTCGCGCTGCGCTCGGGTTGAGGACTCCCGCGGCCATCGCAGTATCGCGTTCACGCTCAGCCTCGTGGTCTACGCCTCTCTCTTTCTCTTCACCTTCCATGAAGCCGACGAGGACCTCTGGGGGCGCATGGCCTCGGGCCGGCTCACGACGTCCGAAGGACGCGTCCCCGAAAAGGATGTCTTCGCCTACGTGCCGACGAAGCCCCTTTGGGTCGATCACGAGTGGCTCTCGGGAGTCGTCTTCTACGAAGTTCATCGCGCGTTTGGGGGTACGGGGCTTCTCGCTCTCCGCGCCGTCCTCGGTCTGGGCGCGATGGCGCTTCTTCTCCATGCCGCCCGCGGCGCAAGTCCCTGGACGCTCACGCTTCTCTCGCTCGCCGCCTGGCCCCTTCTTGCCCAGGGATTCAACTCGGTGGTGAGAGCGCAGGCCTTTACCTTCTTCCTCTTCTCCCTCACCCTCTTCATCCTCGAGCGAGGCCGGTGGCGCCTCGTCCTGATACCGCTCGTCGCCCTCTGGGTGAACCTGCACGGTGGGTTCGTCCTCGGTCCCCTTCTCCTTCTGGCGTACGGCTTCTATCGTCTGGCCGCCGCCTCGCTCGCCGCGAGTCTTCTGAATCCGTACGGCCTCGAGTACTGGCGTTATCTGACCGAAGCTCTTCTGATGCCCCGCCCGGAGATTATCGAGTGGCGCTCCGCCGATCTCTCGGGAATCGGAGATCTCCACATTCAATGCGCTCTTGTTCTTGTCGTGGTACTCGTCTGGGGACGGCGGCCGCGGCCCGCTCACCTCGTGCTGCTCGGAGGCGCCGCGCTCGCGAGCGTTCTGCACGTCCGCTTCGCTCCGCTTCTGGGGATTTCGATCGTCGTCACGCTCGGCGGCTCCTGGGAGGCGGTCTTTCAGAGGAAGCGCCACGCGCTCGCCCTCGGGGCAATGGTTCTGGCGCTTTCGCTCGTCGCTATCGGGGGCGCCGTCGCCTGGCTCCGCCGCGACCTCTCGCTCGAAATGAGAGTCCCCGCTGACCGCTATCCGGTGGCCGCGGTCGAGCACCTGAAGGGCGAGAGCGGAAACCTCGCGGTCTTCTTCAACTGGGGCGAGTACGCCCTCTATCATCTATATCCAGGTTTTCTCGTCTCGATCGACGGCCGTTACGAGACGGTCTATCCGGACGACGTCGTGCGCGCGAACTGGGACTTCACCCGCGGGGTACCCGGAAACGAAGGGTTTCTCGACACCTACCCCGCGGACTTCGCCCTCTATCCCCGAGGTACGGGAGCCGCCCGGTGGCTCGCCACTTCTTCGAGCTTTGGTCTCGTGCACGAGGACGACTCTTTCGTGCTCTATCGCCGCAAGTGAGGGAGAAAAAACCTCCCCCGGTTCGTCTTATCTGGTGACCCCCAAAGTCGACGTGCGTTGACAGCGTTCTGAACGGACCCTTATGATTGCTATATAGCTACCCTCGGAACCACTCAAGGATGACAGCTACGGGTTTGCGAGCCCGACTCCGCAGCGAAGAAGGCCAAGCCTTCCTCGAGACGGTGATGGTCACGGCTTTTCTCGTCGCCATCGCTGTGGCGCTCAATCGCCTGTTCGGCCCGGTCATCCTCGAGGCGTTCGAGAAGATATCGGAAGCGCTGAGCTCGGTAGGACCATGAAATCAAAAGCCCTTTCGGACGAGTCGGGCGCCACCACGATCGAGTACACCCTGGTGCTCGCCTTCATCGCCAGCATCTCGATCTTCGCCACCATCTCACTCATCAGCGTTCTCCTGAATCGCGTCGCCGTTCTCGTAGTCAACATCGCCATGTACCTGACCGGCGGGCCCGGTCCTTGATGTCCTTGATGTCCTTGATGTCCTTGATGCCCGTAACGCTCTCGAAGGAGGTTTCTCTCATGTGGAATCGAATTCGCTCCCGTGTCGCGGACGCCGTTCTCTCCCGTCTGCTCTCGACCGAGAGGCGCCTCAGGCGCCTTCGGGAGAGGCTCGCGGACGAGGAAGGCGCCATGACCATCGAGTACATCCTCATCATCGCCCTCATCGCCATCATTATCATTACGCTCTTCACCGTGCTTCTCTGGCCCATTCTGCGGCCGGCGCTCGAGGGGCTCATCGACCGCATTTCGAACGCGATCAACGGCGGCGGCATCACCTAAGCCAGTAAAGCAAGATTCGATGAAGACCCGTCGACGCGGTGGCCGGGCTGAGGAGGGCACGAGCGCCCTCGAGCTCATGATGACCATTTCCATCATCTTTTTTCTGATGCTGGCGGTCATTCAGGTCTCGCTCATCTCGATCACCAAACTCATCACCAACTACGCGGCCTGGAGCGCGGCGAGGGTATGGGCGGTGAACGAGGACGACGGGGTGGGAAAAGCACAGCAGGCGGGCGTCGCGATCCTCGAGATCCTCAGGTGGGGTCCGATCGACGAGAGCTTTGTCGACGTGCAGGAAGGAAACGAGGGCGTCGAGGTCAACTACGAGACGACGCTCGGAATCCCGTTCCTCTTGAAGAACAACCAGGCGGGGCGCATCACCACCCGGGGCTGGGGGGCGGTGCCGCGGGACCCGAACGGCTTTGACGAGAGTGGCGACAACAAGGAGTGAGGGAGATGCAAGAGCTTCGGAAGCGATGCGCCGGCGAGAAGGGTCAGACGACTCTCTTCGTCCTCTGCAGCTTCATGGTGTTCTTCATGCTCTTCGCGCTCGTGGCGAACGTGGGCCAGGCGGTGAACCGGCGGGTCATGCTCCAGATGGTCGCCGACGCCGGGGCGTTCACCGGCGCCTCCACCCAGGCGACGGTGATGAACACCATGTCGGAGTTCAACCAGATCATCGATACCTCCTGGGACGTGGCCACCGCCCTGATGCTCTACTGGACGTTTCAGTTCTGCGGGGTCGACGACGTCATCACCACCGTCTACAAGATCATCGAGGGGGTGATGTCGATCATGATCCGGGTCTCGAACCATGGAGGCGCGGTCTGGGCGATCATGGAAGCGGAGATGGTGACCCGGCAGAACATCCGGGACCTCTTCCCCGACGGGTCGGTGCATAGCCCGCTGGAATCATTCGGAGGGCTGCTCTCGAGCCCCTCGTCCGTCGGCATGGGGGTGAGCCACATCGTGAACATGCAGAAGGCCTGGCCTTCCCTCTTCTCCGGCTTCGCCACGGTGCGGATCGAGCAGGAGAGCGTGACCAAGAACTGGATCTGCTATACCCCGCCCTTCAGCATCAGCTCCAAGAGCGGGACGTTCAACCTGCCGTGGGAGAAATCCGAGCCGGACGAGGTGACGCGCTTCTACTGGTGGGTGTCCGCGGATCCCGTGGACGCGCTGGTTCTTCCCCGCAAGAGCTGGATGCCCTTCGGATTTCCCCAGGTGCCGGCGATGACCGCGGCCGCCCTGGCGAAGCCCATCGGCGGCGACATCGAGCCCGACGAGAACGGCGCGGAGTACGTGGCGAGGCTCATCCCGCTTTCGACCATCGACGCGGTCTTCATCGACCTCGGGGGCTCGCTCCCGGGCCTGACGGAGGTACTCCATTGAGCCGCCGGGTGAGCGCAGCTTGCGTTCGCAGCCAATCCGGCCAGGCGCTCATCGAGACGGCCCTGATGACCTGGCTCTTCGCCATCCTGCTCTCCGCGATCATCCAGGTGTTCCTGGCTCACAACTACGCCTACCAGATGGCGAACAACGCCTACTACAGCCTGTTCAAGGACAAGGCCTACGGCACGTATAACAAGCCCTCGCACCGGTTCGAGGGCTGGCCCAACTGGCCTCACAAGCCGCTCCGCTCGGTGTCGCCGCTGCTACAGGCCGGAGGAAAGGTTCACGTGCAAGCCGGGGGAGACGTGAACTGGTCCGAGGACGACCGGGCGGCGATTCCGATGATGCCGTTCTTCGAGAACTCGATCGTCCTCGAGCTCAGGAACCGCGGAGTGACCCGGGAGCCGGTGCGGCTCAAGCTCGGGCGACGGGATCCGTCCCTCAACTACATGCCGATGAAGTTTCTCTGGATGGGGATGGGGACCGAGGGAGGATTCGGAGCGTTCTTCACCATGATCGAGTCGCTCATCGGGATCTCGGGTGAGCTCGGCCAGAGCTACACCGACTATACCGAAGGGTACGACCAGGGCGACCTCGAGGACTTCGAGGACGACTACGGCGACGCCAACGACGACTTGAACGACCAGGACCCGGACTCCGGCGAGGACGCCAAAGATCGATGGGACACCGAGCACGGCGACTACAACCACGACGGCTATCACGACGGCTGCGAAGGAGCTCAGGGGAACAACCACCCGAGCTGCAAGAACGATCGTCCGTGGGAATAATGACCAAGACGGGCCAAATACGGGCCCAGAAACGGTAAGGAGTAACGAGCGCTCATGAAAGGCAAGCCCGCCATCATTATCTCGATCTTGTTCGGAGTCCTCGGAGTCGTCTTCGTCTACCTCTACATTAATAGCCGGGAGGCCACGCTTCTCCAAATCTCCGAATTACGCAACGTGGTCGTGGCAGTCTCCAACATCTCTGCCGGGAGTACGATCGAGGAGGACATGGTCCTCGAGATCCAGGTGCCTCTGAAGTTCATGCAGCCCAGTGCCTTCGCCTCGGTCCGTGACGCGATCGGACAGATTCCCGCCGTGCCCATTGAGAAAGATAGCCAGGTGCTGGGAACGGTGATGACCAACGTCGGCCGCAGCCTGGCGACCAAGATTCCCCGGGGCATGCGCGCGGTCTCGCTCGCCGTCACCGACGTCACCGGAGTCTCGAGTCTCGTGGCGGCCAACAACTACGTCGACGTGCTCGCCACGGTGAAGCTCGGCTCTGGCCTCGGCTCGTCCAACCAGAGGACTTTCGTCACCACCCTCTTCCAGAACGTGATGGTGCTCGCGGTCGGAAGCGATCTGGGCGAGGTGCGGAAGGTATCGCCGGACCAGGACGCCATGGCGGCGCTGGCGCAGCAGGAGAAGGAGCGCTTTTCGACCGTCACCCTCGCGCTGACGCCGCAGCAGGCGCAGGACCTGGTGCTCGCCCAGGACATCGGCGACGTCTCCCTTGCCCTTCGCTCGGTCCGCGACGAGAACGAAACGGCGGCGATCCCCCCCCGGTCCAACGCGGCGGCGGTCTTCGGAGTGCCGGAGGGTGAGGTCGTGCCCAGGCGAACGCCCTCGTGGCAGGAGATTCGTGGAACAGTTCGTTAGATGGAACAACAAAGTAATGGGCAACGGGCAAGTGCATTGGGGGGGAACATGATGAATGGAATTCGAACCTTCAGCTTCTTGATCCTCGCGATCGCCGCGGTGGCGGGAGCGCAGATGGAACAGCAGGTGGTGGCGGTCGGCGCCCAGACGATCGTCCGCGTCGACTTTCCCATCGGAAGGAGCGCCCTCGCGAACGACAACATCGTCGACTTCCGCATTCTCGAGAGCCGGCAGGAGGTGCTGCTCATCGGCAGAAAAGCCGGGGAGACGACGTTGAGCCTCTGGGATCAGCAGGGCACGCTCCAGCGCGAGATCCTCGTTCGCGTCCGTCCGTCCTCGGGAGGCGCCCGGCAGATCACCGAAGAGCTCAAAGAGCTTCTCCGCGGGATCGAGGGGGTCGAGTACCGGGAGGTCGGCGGTACGGTCTGGGTCGAGGGCGAGGTGCTGACCCAGCGCGACCTTGACCGCATCGCCAAAGTCCTCGAGAGCTACCCCGAGGTCCGGAGCCTGGTGGAGCTCTCCCCGATGACACAACAGCTGATGGATCGCGCCCAGGCGGACTCGATCAAGACCGTCCAGCTGGACGTGACCATCATGGAAGTCGACAAGACGATGATGCGCAGCCTCGGCGTCAAATGGGCGAGCTCGATAAACCCCAGCTCCGCCGTTTCCTTCGAGGGCTCGAGCCTGAGCCCGATCACCGGGGTCATCAGCAACATCCTTCCCTCGCTCAACATGATGACCAGCACCGGGAAGGCCAGGGTCCTCGCCCAGCCGACACTCATTACCAGGAGCGGCCAGAAGGCGCAGCTCTTCGTCGGCGGAGAGCTCCCGATTCCCGTGGCCCAGGGCGGAGGCGCTATTTCGATCGAGTACAAGGAGTACGGGGTGAAGCTCGAGTTCGAGCCCAAGGTCGATACCCAGGACAACATCGACACCATGATCTTCGTCGAGATGTCGAGCCTCGGCGGGCCCGCGGCCCAGGGTGGCGCCCCGGGCCTCATCAC
>CAZKNR010000411.1:0-3307 GCA_964553925.1 uncultured Acidobacteriota bacterium | reverse complement strand
CGCGAAACGATAGCCGTCGAGCTCGGGAAGACTCAGGGGAAGCATGCTCTTCTGGACCCGGGCTGCCATCTCCAGCTCCCGCTCGAGGGCCTCGTGCCGGGTCGCGAGCGAGTCGAGCTCCTTGACCTTCTCCGAGAGCATCTTTTGAAGGCTCTTCTCCTTGAGGCCGTTGCGCACGATGCTCAGGAGGGCCTCGTTGTCCCAGGGCTTTTCCAGGTAGTGATAGAGCCCGACGTCGTTGATGGCCTTGATGGCGTTCTCCTTGTCCGCGTAGCCCGTCAGCAGGACCCGGATTGTCTCCGGCTGGATCTTCTTGACCTCCTTCAGGAACTCGATGCCGTTCATCTGGGGCATGAGAAAGTCGGAGATCACGAGGTCCACACGGGTCCGGGAAAGATCCTCGAGGGCCTTTCTCGGGTCGTCGGCCTCGAGAACCTGATAGCTCGTCTGGAGCATGAACAAGCCGCGCAGGGACGAGAGCACCATGTCCTCGTCGTCGACGATGAGGATTGAGGCCCCTCTCTCGGTCATGCGAAGGCCTTGAGGATATCGCGCTGGAGGCTCATGAGTTCGTCGTGGGCGCGATTCACCTCGGCGATCTTGTCCTCGAGCTTCTTCAGCAGGATGCGCTTCTCGAGACCGTTGCGGATGATGAGCTTGAGATCGTCGTTCTCCCACGGTTTTTCGATGTACTGGTAGAGCCCGACGTCGTTAATCGCCTTGATTGCGTTCTCTTTGTCGGCGTAGCCGGTGAGGAGGATGCGCGTCGCCTCTGGCTGGATCTCCTTCACCTGAGCGAGGAAGCTGATGCCGTCGATCTCCGGCATGAGGTAGTCCGAGACCACCACGTCCACCTTGTTACTTTTGATGAAGTCGATGGCTTCCGCCGGATTGGTGAACCCCTTCACCTCGTAGTCGGTCTCGAGCGTGAGAAAGCTCTTGATACTGGTGACGACCATTTCCTCGTCGTCCACGAGAACGATGACCGGAGTGTCGGATCTCGCCATGGAATCCAGCCTTCCTTAATGCTCGCCTCGCTCTTCAATCAGTGCGCCGGGGCCCCACCCCCAGCGCTCTCGCTCCGGGACTCGCTTCGCTCGCCCTTCGCTCGGGCTGAAGCTCCCGCTCGGCTCGCTCCCCTCGCTCTTCAATCAATGCCGCAGGGCTCCACCCCCGCGGCTCGTCGCTGCGGGACTCGCTCCGCTCGCCCTCCGCTCCAGCTCATGGCTGTGCTCGGGGAGGATGGGGCCGGGCCCCGTCGCACGCGCGATTCTACTTCAGTTGCCAGATCACGCCGTGGCCGGGCGAACCAGTCGGCGGAAGCGCCGCACGAGCCCCTTCAGGATACTCTGGCCGAGCTCGGGGTAGTCCATCAGGAGGTCGTCGAAGTCTTGCCGTTCCACCCGGAGCAGAAGCGTCTCGGCCGCGGCGTAGGTTCCGAAGACCCGCGGTCCGCCTTCGATGAGATCCCAGGCGCCGAGAGCGGAGCGTTCCCTTATTCGGCTCATCTCCTTGCCGTCTTGTGTCAAGACCAGCTCGCCCCGGATCACTACGTAGAGCCCGTCGGCGAGCTCGCCCTCCTCGAAGACCACGGTGCCCTCGGGATAGAGGACTTCGTCGGCGATGGCGGCGAGGACCGCGAGGTCCTCCGTCCTCGAGGCGGAGAGGAGATCCACGTTCTGGAGGAGCAGCACTTTTTCGACGAGGGTGTAGGGCACGGCGTTCGACGGCAGGCGTCATGTTAGCGCACCCGCTTGCGCGAGCGAGCGGCGGCCCCGTAACATCGCCCGCGGTCCCGGGGAGAGGGGTTGACGAGAGCGCGGCGATGAATCGTTCCATCGACACTCGGAGTACCTGCCAGGTGAGGGGCCTCGCCGTCGTCCTCTCTACCCTCTCGCTCGTTCTCTCGTGCGCTCCAGAAGCCGAGGAGCCGCCCGGCCCCCACGCTGCCGGAGGCGATCTTCGCGAGATCCGGGAGCGGGGAACTCTGAGGGTTCTCGTTCCGACCCTCCCCGAGGAAGACCTCCAGCGCGCGGGCGCTCCCGGCGCCGAGGACCGCGAGATGGCGCGGGCTTTCGCCGCGAGGCTCGGTCTAAGATGCGAGCTCACCTCCATCGATAGCCGCAGCGAGATTCTGGAGCGTCTCGAACGAGGCTACGGCGACGTGGTGATGGCGCAGCTCACGGTGACGCCGGAACGAGACGAGAGGCTCCGTTTCACCCGACCCACATCGGTCGTCGACGAGTGGCTCGTGGGCCGAAGGGGCGAGCCCGATCCACCTCGGAACGTCGAGGCGCTCGCGGGAAAGGAGATCCATGTTCGCCGGAGCTCGTCTTTCGTCGAGACCCTGAGAGAGCTCTCGCGGGCCCGCGGGATGGGAATCCGGATGGTCTTCGTCGACGAAGCACTCGACACCGAGACCATCGCCTACCAGGTCAGCCGGGGAGAGCGTCCGCTCACGGTCGTCGACAGCAACCTCCTGGCTTCGATCGAGACCTATAACGCCGACCTCGAGCCCCTCTTCGTTCTCGCCCGAGGGCGCGAGCTCGCGTGGGTGGTGAGAAACGAGGCAGAGGAGCTAGGCTCCGCGCTCGATTCCTTTATCATCGAGCGGCAACTCACGGCTCACCGCAGAGACGATCGCACCACGGGGGACCTCGACTCCATACGGGCAAGAGGGTCTCTGCGTGTCATCACCCTCAACAACCCGGTCCACTACTTCCTCTACCGCGGCCGGCAGATGGGATTCGACTTCGAGATTGCGAGCCTCGCGGCGAAGAAGCTCGGAGTGCGTCTCGAGCTCGTGGTCCCTCCGTCTCGCGAGCTCGCCATCGAGTGGCTCCTCGAGGGCCGGGGCGACCTCATCGCGGCGACTCTCACGGCCACCCCCGATCGCCGCGAGTCTCTCGCCTTCAGCCGGCCATATCTCTTCGTCGAGGAGATCGTGGTTAGAAGGGCAGGAGCGGTCCGGAAGTTGGCGAGCGTCTACGAGCTTCGGGGCCGCGCCGTCCATGCGTGGAAATCGAGCAGCCACTATCAGACGCTCCAGAACTGGATGACGAAAGTGGGCCCCTTCGACATCGAGCCGATTCCTGAGGACATGGAGTACGAGGAGATTCTCGATCGAGTCGGTAGCGGCGAGTTTCCGCTCGCGGTCGTGGACAGTCTCGTTCTCGAGGCCGAGCTTCCTCATCGCGACGACGTGGAGGCGGCCTTCTCTCTCTCCGCCGGACAGCCGCAGCCGATCGCTTTCGCCCTGCGACCAGAAAACCCGAGGCTTCAGGAGTTCCTCGACGGTTTCGTCTCG
>CAZKNR010000410.1:0-13599 GCA_964553925.1 uncultured Acidobacteriota bacterium | reverse complement strand
CGCCGCAAATGGTCGTACCGAGATACCGTCTCTCGGCGAACGCCGGTTTCTGACTGGATCCGACGGTAGGACCAGCCCAGCTGCAATAACGTGATAACTTGTTGCTTCTTATCCACTTTCAGGTAGTTTCCCAAAGAGTTCTTCCTCCGCCTTCGGAGGAAGGATCCTCGAAAACCCCTACCCGATGTGGCCGGTTTTGAGGTGTTCCTGGCTGGCCGCTTTTAGGTGTTCGCTAACACATCGAGGATACGACCAAGACTGGACGGATCAAGGTTGGTTCGCGGTTAGAGACTTCTAAGGGGCGCGTAGATCTCCGGCGGAGATCGAGGCGTTTCGATGGTTCGACGGAGTCGAGCCAAAACATAGGCAGGAAGGATCCAAAACAATTTCGGGCGTAAGCGCGCCCGCACGGAGGATTTTCTGCTATGTCAAATGCGAATTTCGCACAAGGAACGCTGCTGAAGCTCGGCGATGGAGCGACGCCCGTCGAGGGTTTTACCACCATCGCTGAGGTCACCGATATCGGTGGGCCCTCGCTCGCCCTCGAGATCGCCGATGTCACCAATCACTCGAGCCTCGAGGGATGGAGGGAAAAGATCGGTACGCTTCTCGATGCCGGAGAGGTAAGTCTCAGCATCAACTACCAGCCCACGCACTCGACACACAACAACACGACCGGTCTCATCCGCGACTTGCGAGCGAGAACCAAGAGAAACTTCCAGCTCATCTTCACCGATGCGGGTTTGACCACTTGGTTATTCACCGCGTTGGTGACGGGCTTCGAGCCGGGAGAACCAATAGATGGGCAATTGACCGCCGACATAACACTCACCATTACGGGAAAACCGACCCTCGTGTAACGACGACGCAAAAAAAGGAGGATCATCAAAATGGCAACCGAAAAGCAGTCTCAAGAATCGCAGGCCTTCGGCAGCGCCGCGGGCCTCGGAGCGTACAACAACCCCGCGCAGCCCGCCACGGTGCAGCCCGCGTCGGATCTCACGCTCACGACTCCATCGGGGGCGCAGGTGAAGGGCGACGCCCTCGCGAACGCGTTCGGCGTCGGCGCGTTCAATAAGAAGTAAAAGGCTTTCCTCCGGAAGCGGCGCCCCGAAGGTCTTCATACTTCATCCCTCGGGGCGCGCGCTTTTGGCTCGGCGAACAAAGGACAGCGTGGAGGGGAGGAATCGAACCTCCCTTGCGTTCTCTCTTGGCACGGGCTGACCGTTCCTCCTCCGACGCCACCTCTCGCATGGGGGAGTGAACCGCCAGGTCTCCACAGGAACGCTACTCCCGTCCACACGTTTGCCCAGAGGGCGCTGAGTATAGACATGACTTTCTCTCCTAGATCGTTAACGAGCATGAAGAGGCAGTTCACATCCCCCAGCGAGAAGGTCGCCGAGATCGTTACGGTTGCCCTCAGCGCCAAGCTATGCAAATCCGAAGAAAAACGATGATACCACGTCGAGACAAACGCCAACCCCAGACGTGGAGATAGCGGCTCTCGGCCGATTCCTTGGTCGACTGGAAGTGGGTATAACACCCGGCTGTAAATCCTCTGGCGGTGGGCCCACGGTCTTCGTTCCACAAAAAGGACAGTAGAGCGTCTGCCCCCAGGTATCAGACTCGGTGGGCGCGAGCCAAAAGGGATTCCAGCATTTGAAGCATCGGAACTTTGGGAGCGCTTCGAGAGCGCCGCGTTGCTCTTCCATCTCGTATTGCCCTCGGTACCAACCGCTCCGGAACCCAACCTCGTGCCTCCAGGAGAAGATAGAATATTGAGTATGGCAACGGAAGAAAGTTCGTGGGCTGCAGGGAGGATGAAATGAAAAAGGTAGTTTGGATTGCTCTCGTAGTTGCGAGCGCTTGCAAGCAAAAGCAGAGCATGGAAGAATACAAAAAGGCGCATCCTGAACAGTTCGCGGCATCGGCCGCAATAGAGTCGCCAGAGGTTCAGGAACAAATAGCAGTAGCGCGAAAGGCTGCAGACGATGCGCGAAAGGCTGCCTTCGTAGCGCAGTTGAGAGGATCGAAGGTATCGCGCAAGGTGGCAGATAAGCTCGCCGAGTGTGTAACCAAAGGTGCTATCACTGAGAGCGAGGCGATAGATGCCGCCAAGAGTAGAACACCCGCTATCGGAATGAAGAGCGCGACTGTGGAAGCCCTTTGGGGCCGCCCGAACGACATCAACAGGACGGTAGTTCGGAACGGAGTGCACGAGCAGTGGGTTTACAGCTCGGGAGTGAAAAGCGCTTACATCTACTTCGACAACGGGATTCTCACAGGGTTTCAAGAGTAGTAACGTGGAGGACCGGACGATAAAGCGCTTTACGCTAGGAAGTCCAGCAGAAAGGGCGACGGCATCGAGCGCTCCGTTGAGAGAGAGAGAGACAACTTGAATTCTGCCGCGAGGTAGCCGGTCAGGCGACCATTTACGCCGCCACGCTCCGCGGAATAACTTGGAAAAAGGGGCGACTCCCTTTGGGGAAGGTCCCACCCGATCACGAGGATCGAGGTCTTCGTCGGCGGAGCGTGGACGGTGATCGAGTGACGAGAGGAGATGACAAATGCGGGTTTTCGGGGAAAAGCAATTGTGATCATAATTCCAAGTGTTGGAGGACCTTGCCAAATGGCCCGGGTAAAGATTGAAGACATCGTCGAGCACCTAGGCTCCGAGTTCCGAAAGGCGCTGATAAGCGCTGTCAACGATGTAGATGCCGACGCGGACATCGATGACCGTGATCTTCTTCGTGCCTTCAAGAATGCAGTTGGACGGAAGTTCAATACATGGGAGACCGTTCCGGATGAGGCGGTCGAAAAAGACTGACTGTCCCCGCAACGAACCCGAGACGCGATGCCAACCGCAGGATCCCGGAGCGTCTCGGCTCCGGACTCCTCGACGGTCTTCTAGCTTAAGTCGGTCCTGGAGTCCGGCCCGTCTGCCCCGCGGGGCTTCTAGGCTCGACTCACGAGGAGTCCTTTCCTACTGATAGACGAGACCGGGAGTTGCGGTCCTCCCTACTTCACGTACCATTTTGAGAGGAGGGAAAATGAAAAACGTTCTCCACGTCATCGCGCTTTGCTTGATCGCGGGGTGCAAAGCGAAAGCGCCCGCCACCGCCCAAGAAACGCCGCCCGCCCCCGCTCAAGAGAAGCCAGCCGCCGAAGCTGGGGAAGACCTCCTGCGATTCAACGAGTGGCCTAAATGGGCGCTCGTTCCGATGGGGTCCGAGGGGTCCGGGTACTCGAACTTCGCGTGGAGGATCAACGTCGACACGGGCGAGGTCTCGGCCCTCCGCACGCAGCACTCGGATGAGGACGGCTGGTCGCTCGACGTCATCGTGCTCGATTGCACGGAGAAGATCCTCGACCGGATGGCGCGCGGCGAGAAGATAGACAGAGAGGAGGCGATGGACGCGCTCAAGAACTGCGCGCCGCCGAGCAAGGAGGAAACGCGATGAGGAAAGAAGTGATGGTCGAGGAGCGGCTCAAGCGGGCGCGTCGAGAGATCGACGCCGCGCTCAAGCAGTCCGCGCAGCGCCAGCGCGCGATCCGGGTCCTGAAGGCCGCGCTCAAGAGGCGAGGGGTGAATCCCATCGCCGTCCTGCGAGGCACCGCGCGCTGAGCGCCGCGAGTGAGGGGCGATGGGAAAGAAGAGGCCCGGGAGGCCGGCGAACTCGGTCACCACGGCTTCGGGCGGGCTACGGACGGGGAGCGCCTGGTACTGAGAAAGAAAAAAGGCCCAACCGCGAGCGAGCTCCTCCAACTCCATCCAACTGATACGTTCGCATCCGTCAATTCACCGATACCTCTTTGCCCCGACCCCTCCTATTCCCTCATCGAACTAACACCTTCACTTCAGCGACCGCCGCTTCAGTGTCGAACTCCGCCTTCAATAGCCCTGTTCCCCGCTCCCGAACCTTCATCCTGCCGCTATTACCCGAGTGCGTTGGATCGAAGTTCCTATTCGCTATTCGCCACTGAGCTAGCGGCTCACCCCGGAGCGTCGTCCGAGGTGAGCCCCCAAAGATGGATGGACGGATCGAGCGAAGCGTTAGCTCGCCTAGCTCGCCTCGCACTCGAGGAGGTCGCTGCTTTCGATCTCCCACCGCTCGTTGCTGCCGCAGATGTCGACGGCGAACACCATGCACTCGTCACCGTCCTCGTCCACCAGCTTTACGTCGAACTCGTCGCAGGGAACGCCGGTGAGCTGGAAGGAATCATCGGTGCTGATCACCTGGTCGCCCAACTGATCCGGGCCCCATTCGTTCTGGTCGGCGGGTGACAGAAAGAAATGGTGGATGTCCCACGCCGCCTTGTTGACCACGGTCACATTCGATTTCTTTTCCGCGCTCGAAGCTCCGATCGTGGTCGTCAGGACCAGGCCGAGGGCGGCGACGAAACCAAGTCTCTTCATGGAAAACCTCCCGCGCTCGCCGGGGAGCGCCGTTAACGGTGAGTTGTGAGGGAACGAAGATAGGGTAACAAACGAAGGCGGAGCTGGCTAGATACCCGCGAGGGTGTAGGAGGCTCCCCTCGATAGGCGAAAGGGAAGCGGGGGGCGAGCCGCCAGTAACCGTCTGCTGTTCAACGGCTTGTCCGCAATTCGCGCCTCACTGGCCGAGGGCATGAACCTTGCTTCATTGGGATTCGATCATGCTCGACCCGAGGCGGCTCTGTGTCGCGGCGCTGCTCGTGCTCTCAGCCGCGTCGGGTATTGAAGCGGCCGCGCCCCCAGGCGAGTGGTGGAACGCGGGCTACCGCTACCGGCAGAAGCTGAACCTCACCGCCGGTGCGACCGCCATCCCGACCCAGTACTCCGTCCGGCTGCAGCTGGATCACTCGGCGCTGGTGTTCGCGTCGCAGAGCCTCGCCTCGGGGAACGACGTCCGCGTGGCCTACTGGAACGGCAGCGGTTGGGTCGAGCTCGATCGCGTTCTGGACGATCAGGCGACGTGGAACAACGCGGCGACCCGAATTTGGTTCCGCACGCAGGCCTTGATCGGCGCCAGCTCGACCGACGACAACTACTACCTCTACTACGGCAACTCCGGCGCGGGGACGCCCCCCACGAACTGGGCGAACGTCTTTCTCTTTTACGACGACTTCAACGACGGTGTCTTCGACGCCGCTCGCTGGATCTGTGCCGATCCGTTCACGGTAACACCGCCGGCCGTGTGCGCGGAGTCCGCCGCCGCCCCAGGGACGATCTCCTTGCAGGACGACACCGCCCTCTACTCCACCGGCGGTTTCGCCTTCGGGACAGACACCCGTTGGGAGAGCCGCCTCCGCCTCGCCACGAACACTGCCCCTGCGACCCGCTTCTACAACTACTTCGGGGCGAGCGATATGGCCATCCCCGCCAACCCCTATAGCTCCGATTGGGCCACGTTCTATGTCGATACCCAGCACTGGCTGCAGACCGCAAACAACCTCACCAACACCCCGCTTGCGCCTGCTCCCGCCGTGGCGACACCCACGAGCTACCACGTCTACACCTTCGACCGCGAGGGGGCGGCGGGCGTTCGTTTCTTCCAGGACGGCACACAGGTGGGCAACATTCCCAGCAGTCTTCCGGACGCCAACCTCCGCGTCCTGGTTTGGAACGACAGTGCGGCCGCCAACGGGATCGTCCTCGACTGGGTCCGGGTGCGGAAGTACGTCACCCCCGAGCCGACCTTCACGACGGCCGCGTCCGAGTTTGGCCCCGGCGGGATGCAGGTGCTGTCGGGCACATACGTGGGCAACGGCGCCCTGGCGGGGCGTTCCATCGACGTGGGCTTCCGACCGGATCTGGTGATCATCTCCTCGGACAGCACCAACGCCAACGTCGGCACCGGCTTTCCCAGCGGCAACACGGCGGTGCTGCGCTCGTCCACCATGGTCGGCAACGTCTCCAAGGCGGCCTACGTCTACAACAACCATCCCCTGGCCGACCGCATCACCTCGCTCGACCCCACCGGGTTTACCGTCGGGCATCCCGCCAACCACTCCGTCCCCAACGACGACCCGAACGATCCGTACCACTGCGTCAACCACAACGGCGTCCGCTACTACTGGACGGCCCTCCGGGCCGCGCCGGGGCAGATGGCGGTGGGCTTCTACACGGGCAACGGCGCCGCCACCCAGGACGTCACGACGGTCGGCTTCCAGCCGGACTACACGATGGTCCTGCCGGACACGGCCGATGACGTCATCCAGCGCTTCGCGCTCATGCCGGCGGACTACAGCTTCGACTTCGACGGGGGGTCTCAGTGCCCGGCCTTGTGCTCGCGGTCACCGGAGTCCGGCATCCGTACGGAGCTGGCCAACGGCTTCCGGGTGGGTCAATACGTCAACAACAACACTTCCACCTACCACTACGTCGCCTGGAAGCAGACGCCGGGCCGCATCAAGGTGGGCAGCTACACCGGCAACTCTCCCACCGACAACCGCTCCATCAACCCCGTGGGCTTCCGCCCGGAGTTCGTCCAGGTGGTCAACGGGAAGACACCCATCCCGAACAGCTCCACGACCTTCAAGCCGGCTTCCACCGGCTCGAGCACCGACTACTCCCTCGTCTATGTCGCGTACACCAGCGGCTATCAGGGGCCCGACGATATCCAGGCCCTCGAGGCCGACGGCTTCCAGATCGGCCAGGGCAACAACGTCAACGGCGCCGGCGAGCCCCACTACTACGCGGCCTTCGGTCCGCACACGCCTCAGATCAATTACCGGTCGATCGGACCAGCGGCACCCGAATCGACGGGCACGCTCACGGCCACAAATGGTTCTGCCGACCTCACCGGCGCCGGCACCCTGTGGAGAACGAGGAACCGGGGCAGAGGCGACGTCATCACCATCTGCGACAACCCCCCGCTGTGCACGACGAACGTCGACTACGTCGTTCTTTCGGTGGCCTCCGATGCGTCGCTGAGTCTCACGACCCCCTACGCGGGCACGACGGGTGGGGGAAAGACGTTCACGCTCAAACGCCAGTTCACTCGACCGAGCGACTGGGTCGGCTGCATCGACGGTCCGCCCGGCTGTTCGTACTTTCCTACGCTCAGCGCGAGCCTTGTGGCGGACGACCGGAGCGAGTTGGGGATCCTCTACAACGACGACGGCCCTGACGCCGACGCCTTGCCCGAACCGTTTCTACCGCCGGCGATCGGCCAGGAGATCGCGTGGATCACCGGCTTCACCAGCGACCCCACCCACACGGTGACCCTGACCGCCGATCCCGGCAACCGTCACTCCGGCGTCGCCTGGAGCGGCTCGGGCGCGACCCCGCACGTCGTCCTGAACAACTCCGGGAACACGACGACTGCAATCTTTGCCTGGGCGGACTTCGTCACTGTCGAGTGGCTCGAGATCAGGGGCAGCGGCCCAGGGACCAGGTCGGGAATCGGGGTGGGAGGTTTTGGCAGCGTCACGCCCTCGAACGGCTCGGTGAGCTCCACCCTCATCGTGCGCAACAATATTATCCACACCCTGGACATGGCAGTCGACGTCGGGGACACGTCGATCATCGCCGACATCTACAACAACTTCATCTACAACTGCACTCGGGGCACCCGGATCGATTCGAACCAGACGACGGACCCGTCCCTCATTCGCGTCTTCAACAACACCGCGTTGGGCTGCAGCGATGGATTCCACGTCGGGCTGACCTCCAACGGCCGGGTCCAGCTCCGCAACAACATTGCGGCGGGCTCGGGCGGCAACGACTTCTGGCTGCTCGGCGCCCTGGGTCTACTGAGCTCCGACAACCTGTCGGAGGACGCGACCGCCACGGGCGCGAGCCCCGGTGGCGGCGACGAGCCCAACCGCCCCATCAATGGCGCTGGCGGCGTCAACTTCGTCGACGACACCCTTCCCACGATCGATCTGCATCTTCAGGGCACGAGCTGGGCCCTCGACCGGGCTGTGGACCTGAGCGCGGCGTTCAATTTCGACATCGACGGAGGCGGTCGCGTTCTGCCCTGGGACATCGGTGCCGACGATCGTCTCGCGACGACAGAAGTGGCGCTGGTCTCGTTCGAAGCTCGGGGCGTCGACGCCGCGGTCGAGCTCACGTGGGAAACGGCGTCCGAGCTCTCGAACCTCGGCTTCAACTTGTATCGTGCGACGGCGCTCGAAGGATCCTACGCCCGCATCACGACGACTACGATTCCCGGACTCGGTTCTTCGCCGGTGGGCGCGAAGTACTCTCATCGTGACGCCGGTCTCGAGAATGGTGTGACGTACTTCTATCGGCTCGAGGATATCGACACCACCGGAAAAGCCACGCTCCACGGCCCCGTCTCGGCCACTCCCTCTTCCGGCGTGCCTCCGGACGCACGAGAAACGAGAAGCCTCATCACCTACGGCCGACCGGAAGAGAACCGTTTCCGGGTGCTGGAACGAACCTCCACTGGAGTCGTTTTGGAGTTGCAGACCGAGGGCTTCACCGCAGAGCCGCAGGAAGACGGAAGCGTGCGCCTCGAGATTCCCGGTTTCGAGCCCTTGGAAGGCTCGCCTTCCGTCCCCGTGCTTCGCCCCTGGATCGAGGCGCTATCGGGGCGCGGAGCTGCGATCGCCTCCGTGCGCGAATCTTCGCGTTCGGCGTTCAGCGGTCTTCGCCCGTCGGGCGCCGGAGCGAACGAGATCGTCGCGACTCGAAGAGGCGCGGTGCGAGCCCGTCTCGGAGCGGCTCGAGCCCACGTGGGAAGCAAGGGTCTGGTGCCCACGGAGTCCGCCCGGTTGTTGCAGGTGGGCTTCCAGGGTGAGTCCAAGAAAGCGCAACTCGAGCTCGCTCCGCTGAGGTGGAACGGCGTGAGCCAGGAGCTCGTTCTCGCGCGAAGGCTCACGGTACGGCTCGAATTTCGAGGGCGCGCCGTCGACCAGCGCGGAAGGGCCGCACGAGGGCGAAGCGTAGCCACCCGCCTCGTCACCGCGCGCGCCGGGCTCCACGAAGTCGCCTACGAGGCGCTCTTCTCCAGAGGGGGGCGCGGCGTTCTCGTCGACGCTCTGCGGCTCTCCCGTCTTGGAAAACCGGTGGCGTTCCACGTCGAGCCCGAAGGAGCGCGATTCGGTCCGGGCGGGAAGCTCTACTTTGTGAGCGAAGACCCAAAAGCCAATCCCTACGGACGGGACCTGGTCTACAAGCTCGAGTTGGGAGGCGGAGGTCTTCTCATGCAGAGAGGCTCGGCTCGGCCCTCGGGCGAGATCGTCGCCTCCTACTCGAAGGCCGAGGACTACGAAGAGAACCGACTCTACCAGGCGGGACTCGTCGATGCGCCGGACCGCTGGCTCTGGGACGTGCTCTTCGCTCCGGTCGCGAAAAGCTTTCCCTTCGCGGTGAAGGACCTTGCGCCCGGGCCCTCGCGGCTCACGGTTTGGCTCCAGGGCGCGAGCGACTTCGCCGCCGACCCCGACCACCACGTGAGGCTCTACGTCAACGACGTTTTCGAGCACGAGCTCTGGTGGGATGGGAAAGAGGCGCAAAAGGTGGAGGTTCCGCTCTCTTCTGGAGCTCTCCGGGAAGGTGAGAACGTCCTCCAGATCGAGAACACCGGAGACACCGAGGCCTCGTACTCGATGGTGATGCTCGACCGGTTCCAGGTCGTCTTCCCTCGGAGGACTTTGGCGGAGGAAGGGCGTTTCGAGGGTTCGTTCCCGGTCTCGGGAACGGCTCTCGTGTCCGGGCTCGGTGCTTCCCATCTTCTCGACACGACCGACGGGACGCCTCGCTGGTTATCGGGGGCGGAGGTCTCGGCCGACGGCGTCACCCGCTTCCGGGCGGAGGCGGACCGAAGCTACCTGGCCGTCTCCCGAAGCGCCGTCGAGAGACCTCTGGTACGCGCCGCCAGCCGGACGAGACTCCGGAAAGAAACGCTCGCGGCGGACTACCTCGTGATCGGCCCCCATGCGTTCTCGACGGAAGCCGCGCCTCTACTCAGTCAACGCCGCTCCCAGGGGCTCACGGTGAAGTTCGCCTCGCTCGAAGACGTGTATACCGAGTTCGGTTTCGGAGAGGCGAGACCCGAAGCGATCCGGGACTTCCTCTCCTACGCGTACCACTACTGGCAGAGCCCGAAGCTTCGCTACGTTCTGCTGCTGGGCGACGCCACCTACGATTTCAAGGATTACCTGAAGACCGGAGTCCCGAATCAGCTTCCCCCGCTGATGGTGAAGACGTCGTATCTCTGGACGGCCTCTGACCCGACTCTCGCCGCCGTCAACGGAGACGATCTCCTTCCCGACGTCGCCATCGGAAGGCTCCCCGCGTCGAGCACCGGCGAGCTTCGAATCATGGTCTCGAAGATCCTCGCTTACGAGAGGGGTGACGTCGGTCTCGACGGCCTCGTCGTTCTCGCCGCCGATAACCCCGACGCGGCGGGAGATTTCCCGGGAGACGCGGACGCCATCGCCGGCGGCGTCCTCGCGGGAAGACCCGTGAGACGGCTCTATCTTCACCAGCTCGGAAGCTCTATGACGGGGGAGATCCTCCGGGCCTTCGACGAGGGAGCATCGCTCGTGAGCTACATCGGCCACGGCGGGATCCAGCTCTGGGCCGATGAGAACGTTCTCGATACTTCGGACGTCGATTCCCTCGCGCCCCAGCCGCAGCAGCCGCTCCTTCTCACGATGAATTGCCTGAACGGATATTTCCACTTCCCGTACTTCGATTCGCTTGCGGAAAAGCTCCTGAAGGTGGACGCAAGAGGCGCCATCGCCGCCTTCTCCCCGAGCGGGCTGAGCTTGAACGCGCCCGCCCAACTCTTCCACCAGGCCCTCCTCGACGAGGTTTTCCACCACGGACACGAGAGGCTGGGGGACGCCGTTCTCGTGGCTCAAGCGCGATACGCGGCGACCGGAGCCTTCCCCGACCTTCTCTCGATCTACCACCTCCTCGGCGACCCCGCGCTTCGGCTGCGTTGAGGTATCCTTCCTCCCGGCGGATCTCGCCGAGAGGAGCGACCGATGAGCGAAGAGGGTAACCGTCCGCGCGGACCTATCGATCCCCTCGTGGTGCCCCGCTTCGCCGGACCCTCGACCTTCGCGCGCTTACCGACGCTCGACGAAGTGGGGCGCGCGGACGTCGCCGTGGTCGGGGTGCCGTTCGATAGCGGCGTAACCTATCGGCCCGGCGCTCGCTTCGGGCCCATCGCCGTGCGCCAGGCCTCACGGCTCCTCAGAGGGTACCACCCGGGGCTCGAGGTCCATCCCTTCGCGACCATGCAGGTCGCCGACGCCGGCGACATCGCCTGCACTCCTTTCGACATCCAGGAGGCCATTCGTCAGATCGAGGCGGGCGCGAACGCGCTCTACGAGCGCAGCGAGAGCTTCGTCGCCATCGGCGGCGATCACACCATCGCCTTGCCTCTTCTGCGCGCCGTGAAAAAGCGCCACGGCGCCCTGGCGCTCCTTCACTTCGACGCCCACCTCGACACCTGGGACACCTACTTCGGCGCGGCCTACACCCACGGGACGCCGTTTCGTCGCGCGTTCGAGGAGGGCCTGCTGCTCGAGCACCGCTCCATGCACGTCGGCATCCGGGGCCCTCTCTTCTCGCCCCAGGACCTGGTGGACGACGAGAGCTTCGGCTTCCGCATCATCACTGCCATGGACTTCGAGGCTCAGGGGCTCCCCGAGATTGTCGAGCGGGTGCGGTCGCGGATCGGCGACGCGCCCCTCTATGTATCCATCGATATCGACGTCCTCGACCCGGGTACGGCGCCGGGGACGGGGACGCCCGAAGCAGGAGGGCTCACGAGCCGCGAGCTTCTCGGTGTGCTGCGCGGGCTCCGCGGGCTGCGCCTGGCCGCGGCCGATCTGGTGGAAGTGGCGCCCGCGTACGATCACGCGGAGGTAACGGCCATGGCCGCGTCTCACATCGTCTACGAGCTGGTCTCGCTCTTCGCCGCGCATCGAGCCGATTCGAAGAAGAGCGGATAGAGGAGTGCGTCTTTCAAGAGTCCTTTGCGCGACGGTGATGCTGGGCGCGACGCTCAGTTTGTCCGCTGAGCCTCAGACTCTGGAGCCGGATGCCACGAAGTTGGAGCCAGGAGTGCTTCCGACTACGTGGGTCGATGGGAATTCCTCGTGTGAGCCGGGATCGCCCGAATTCCGCGTCCACGAGTACAACCGGGACTTCTTCATCCTCCGCCAGTCCGGGTGCACGAATTTCGAGAAGCCTTTCCTGTATCTGATCTTCGGCGAAAAGAAGGCGCTCCTCATCGACACCGGCGCCCCTACGGCGGACGTAAGCGGCGCGGTGCGCCCGGTCCTGCGTCGTTGGGCCGAACGAAGTGGCCAGGGGGCCGTGCCTCTCGTCGACGTTCTCGGGTCTCGGCGTGCGCGCCGGGCAGATCGGCCGGCAATAGATGCCCGTGGTCCTGACGCCGGTGAAGAGCAGCCCGTCGAAGCGACCGTCGCGTGTGACGACGGCGCGGTAACACGCGCCATGATCCAGATCCATCGATTGATTCTTGCGCATTGTAGCCCCCCGAACAGCACCATCACGTCTATGGCGTACGGTGCCCGAACCATGCGGGCACGTTCACGAGCCGAAGAGCTCTCGGCACGCGGTGGCAGTCGCGTCGTTACCGGGGAACGAGCACTCGATGCGAAGCTCTTCGAGCGCCACGTCGTGCGGCGTGCCGAAGGTCGTGAAGGTCGAGAAGAACCGGAGCTCGACGTTCCCCTTTCGGAAGATCGCAGTCAAGAGCGGCGTCGTCGGCGCGCCAATCTCGCGGGTCCGCCACCGCGCCGGAACGTCAGGATAGGCAAGCACCTCCGCCAGCAAGCCCTTCGCGCGCTCGTCCGACGGCGACGCCGCGATCTGGTTGTGGAGATGCCGGACCAGATCCCCCGCCGTCTCCTCCCAGTTCACCATCATCGGCCGCAGGCCGTTCGGATGCAGCACCAGTCGCATCATGTTCGACTCCGTCGGCTCGGCGCCAAGGAGAAAGCGGGTGCAGCGCGGTGCCGCCTGATTCGCCATGCGAATCTCCCAGTGCCGGTCCAGCACGAAGGCAGGGTACGGCTCCTGGTGCCGCAGGATCAGGTCGATCGCGTTGCGCACCTGGGCCATCTCCGGCGCAGCGAGACCCGTCTCGAAGTACCGCGGCGCGTAGCCCGCAGCGAGGAGCAGCACATTGCGCTCGCGGAGTGGGATCTCCAGCGCGTCGGCCAGAAGCAACACCATGTCGCGACTCGGCTGCGAGCGACCGGTCTCGACGTAGCTCAAGTGGCGCGAGGAGACGTCGGCCTCGAGCGCCAGCTCGAGCTGGCTCAACCGACGCGCCGTGCGCCAGTGGCGCAAGAGCGCGCCTACCGATGCGTCGGGCGGCGGTAGGACCGAAGAACCTGCTATGTATCGCGATACATAGCTTCTATTACGGCCACTACGCTAATGCCGTTCGAGGACGACGCCAAGCGGATGAGCAGGACGATACGGCTCGACCGGACCCACATGAAGACCAATCGACCTCGAGCCCCGCCCGAAAACAGGCACTGCGGCGGCGCTGGGCGGATTTGATTCGAAGAGTTTTCGAAATCGACCCCCTTCTGTGTCCTTGTGGAGGCACTTTCCGCGTCGTGGCTTTCATCACCGAGCCTCGCGTCGTACGC
>CAZKNR010000409.1:0-2413 GCA_964553925.1 uncultured Acidobacteriota bacterium | reverse complement strand
ATCAACATCTTCTACAGCGAGGAAGACGGCGGTTATATCGCCGACGTACCGGATCTGGAGTCCTGCTCGGCGTTCGGAACGACTCCCTCGGAGGCGCTGACCGAAGTGGAGCGTGCAAAAGAAGCGTGGATCGAAGCGGCGAGAGAAGCGGGGAAGAGCGTTCCCGAACCCCGGTATCGGCCCGCGATCTACCAGACCCGATGAGCGTTGCCTTCGCGCCATGAGTCGTCGAGAGCGGAAGAAGGAAACGCCACGGGCGAAGCACAGGATTCCGTGGAAGCCTCTCCTCGCGGTAGTTGGGATTTTTGCCGCCGCGGCGGTCGCTCTGCGGTTCCTCCCGCGATTCGTGCCCGAGGCCCATCGGCCGCTCAACGTCGTCCTCGTGACCGCGGACACTTTGCGCTCCGACAGGCTTCCGATCTACGGCTACGACAAGGTCGAAACGCCGAACCTCTCGCGCATGGCGGCGTCCGGCGTCGTCTTCGAGCAAGCTTCGACGGTGGTTCCTCTAACACTCCCGGCCCACTCCTCGATGTTCACCGGGACCTTTCCAATGCACCACGGAGTCCGGGACAACGGGGGCTATTACCTCGGTCAGGATCAGGTGACGCTTGCCGAGACCCTGAAAGAGAACGGCTACAAGACCGGTGGGTTCGTTGCGGCTTTCGTTCTCGACTCCCGATGGGGCTTGAACCAGGGATTCGACCGCTATTACGACGATTTCGATCTGAACAAATACGAGAACGTAGGGCTCGACACCGTGCAGAGGCGCGGGGGCGAGGTTCTGAAGGAAGCAGTGAAGTGGATGGACGAGGTCAAGGACGACCGCTTCTTCGCGTGGCTCCATTTCTACGACGTTCACACCCCTTACGAGGCGCCCGAGCCGTTCCTCTCCCGATACAAGGGCTACCCCGGGGCTCGCTACGACGGCGAGATCGCGTACCTCGACAGCCTCATGGGGGAGCTCTTCGACTGGCTCGAGAAGGCCGATCTCGAAGACGACACGCTCGTGATCTTCATCGGCGACCACGGAGAGAGCCTGGGGCAGCACGAAGAGAACACCCACGGTTTCTTCATCTACGACGCCACGATGCACGTGCCGTTTCTGCTGAAAGCTCCCTATCGTCAGATTCGGGCCGGCCGGCGCATAGGGGCCCAGGTGCGAAGCATCGACCTCATGCCGACGATTCTCGATCTCGTGGCGGTCGATCGGCCGGAGACGATTCAGGGAACCAGCCTGGTCCCGCTACTCGAGGAGGAGAGGGAGGACCTGGGCCTCTTCGCCTACTCGGAATCGTTCTATCCCCGCCACCACTACGGCTGGTCGGAGCTGAAGTCGATCCGAAACGGCAAGCTGCAGTTTATCGACGCTCCCCGCCCCGAGCTCTTCGACATCGAGGCGGACCCGCGTCAGACGAAGAACATCGCCTCGCAGCGGGCGGCCACGGTTTCCGAGCTCAAGACGGCGCTCGACGAGATGGTCGCGCGGTTCGGCGTCGAGGGAATCGACGAGAAGGGACCCGAGACCCCCGACGCCGACACCCTGGCGCAGCTCGCGGCGCTCGGCTATTTGGGCGGAGCGTCGAAGATCAAGATCGATCCCAGCCGGCCCCTTCCCGACCCCAAGGACAAAATCGGTCTTTTTAACCTCATCAAGGACGCCGGAGCCGATTCGAGCGAGGATAAGATCGACGAGGCGATGGCGAAAATCGACAAAGTCCTCTCCGAGGATCCCGACATCCTCGAGGCCTACTACATCCGCGGAAACCTGCACACCAAGAACAAGGATCTGGAGAAAGCGCTCGACGCGTACAAGGAGGCCCTGGCCCGGGATCCGGAGTACAAGTCCGCGCTCTTCGGACTCGCGACGACCTATCAGGAGATGGGAAGGCCTGAGGACGCCGAGGCCGGATTCAAACGCATCCTCGAGCTCGACCCGCGCGACAACCGCGCGTACTACATGCTCGCCAAGATCCAGGTCGATCGGAACGACTTCCAGGGCGCCCTCGATCTTCTGAATCAGGCGGTCGACATCGGAAGCGAGCGGGCGCCGCTTCACAACCTCATGGCCGAGTGTTACATCGGATTGAAGAAGCTCGAAGAAGCGAAAAAGGAGATCGCGCAGGCCCTCGAGATGAACGCCGAGCTTCCGACGGCCTACTTCAACCTCGGGTTGATCCACGAGGAGGAGGAGGACGCTCCCGCCGCGATCAGCGCATACGAGAAAGAGCTCGAGATCTCGCCCAAGGATTTCCGGAGCCACTTCAACGTGGCGAAGCTCTACGGCAAGGCGGGAAACGCCCCGAAGACCAAGGAGCATTTCGAGAAGGCCATCGAGACCAACGACAAGTTCGCCATCGGCCACCTGTATCTCGCGAAGTTCTACCTGGATTCAGGCGACCTCGAGAAGGCG
>CAZKNR010000408.1:0-7447 GCA_964553925.1 uncultured Acidobacteriota bacterium | reverse complement strand
AGCACTCGACGCGACGCCGCCACCCACGCTCAACCCGAAGTATCGCTTCGACACCTTCGTCGTCGGCAGCAGCAACCAGTTCGCGCATGCGGCCGCCCGGGCGGTCGCGGAGTCACCCTCCCGCGCTTATAACCCCCTCTTCATCTACGGCGGGGTCGGTCTCGGCAAGACCCATCTTCTCCACGCCATCGGGCGCCATATTCTCGACCAGAACCCACCCGTCAAGATGCTCTACATCTCGGCGGAGAAGTTCATGAACGAGCTCATCAACGCCATCCGCTACGACCGCATCATCGAGTTCCGCAACAAGCATCGTTCCTTCGACGTCCTCCTGGTCGACGACATCCAGTTCATCGCGGGCAAGGAAAGAACCCAGGAGGAGTTCTTCCACACGTTCAACGAGCTGTACGACGCGCAAAAGCAGATTGTTCTCAGCAGCGACGCTCCCCCGCGCGAAATCCCCACGCTCGAAGAGCGCCTTCGTTCCAGGTTCGAATGGGGACTGACCGCGGACATTCAGGCGCCCGATCTCGAGACCAAGATCGCGATCCTCCGCAAAAAGGCGGACGCCGAGGTAGTAAACCTCCCCGACAACGTCGCCATATTCATCGCCTCACGAATCAAATCGAATATTCGCGAGCTCGAGGGATCCCTCATCCGTCTCATCGCCTATTCCTCTCTCACCGGACGCATCATCGACCTCTCTCTCACGCAGGAGGTGCTGAGGGATCTGCTCCCGAGTGAGGAGAAGATCCTGAATCTCGACTCCATCCAGAAGTACGTCGCCAATCATTTTCGCCTCAAGGTCTCGGATCTGAAGGCCCGCAACAATGCCAAGTCCGTAGCCCTGCCCCGACAGATCGCGATGTATCTCTCGAAGTCCCTCACTCGCGCGAGCCTTCCCGACATCGGCAAGGTGTTCGGCAAGCACCACTCCACCGTCATTCACTCGGTCCGCAAGATCGATGCCCTTCGGCGCTCCGACCCCGAGTTCGACCGCCTCATCCAGGGTCTCGTCGACTCCTTGCGATGAGCCACTACATTTCCACAGACTCCGCGGGAAAACCCTGTGGAGCGTTTTGTGCCCCCCGGTGCATCCTTCACCGGCGCCCGCTTTTGCACATTTTGTGGCCCCCGTCCTCCACGGACGCCGCACAGCACGTATGTCCATCTAACTCTAACAAAACAAACCCACTAATAACGGGCGTAGTTTTTATTCACAGGTCTTTCTTGATATAATTAAGGTATATAGGGTCTCCCCTTCTAGAAGAAAAGAGTTTCATAGGAATAATCGATGGAGTTCAGCGCCACCAAAGACGACCTCGTCCGAGAACTCGCCCTCATTCAGGGAATCGTCGAAAGGAAGAACACCATTCCAATCCTGTCCAATGTGCTCATCGAGGCGCAGGGCGGCGGTGGTATCGAGATGGCCGCGACCGACCTCGACGTCGGCCTCAGGTGCCGTCTTCCGGCGGAGGTACGGAAAGCGGGAGCGTTGACGCTCTCTGCGAAGAAGCTCTTCGAGATCGTGCGCGCGGTCGACGACCGGAATGTCGAGATCAAGGAGCTCGATAACTCATGGGCGTCGATCACCTCGGGGCGGGCGTACTTCAAGATGGTCGGGCTTTCGAAAACCGAGTTTCCTTCACTCGCCGAACCGCCCGCTTCGGGGTTCACCACCATCACCGGCTCGACGCTGACCGACCTCATTCACAAAACCAGCTTTGCCATCACCGCCGACGACAGCCGTTACTTCCTGAACGGGGCGAGGCTCGAGCTCACCGACACCGACCTGCGGATGGTTGCGACGGACGGCCACCGTCTCGCGTTCATCTCCCTTCCCCGTCCGTCGAGCTCGAGCGGAAACGTGAGCGCGATCGTTCCCAAGAAAACGCTCCTCGAGCTCTTGAAAATCCTGGGGGAGGGGCAAAGCGAGGTGTCATTCGCGAAAGGCGAGAACCACCTGTTCTTTCGCATCGGGGAGCGCCTCCTGGTGTCGAAGCGCGTCGACGATCAGTTCCCCGCTTACGACAAGGTCATCCCTCAGGGAAACGACAAGAGCGTCACCTGCGCCACGTCGGAGCTCGTGGGTGCCATCCGGCGGGTGTCCCTTCTCGCGAACGAGCGCTCGCGCGCCGTCAAGTTCGCAATCGAGTCGGGCCGCATCGATATCTCCTCGCAGAACCCCGAGCTCGGGGAGGCGCGAGAGACCGTCGAAGCCGCCTACCAGGGTCCACCGCTCTCGGTGGGATTCAATGGCCAGTACCTCCTGGACTTCCTGAACGTTACCAGGTCCGCGGAAGTCACGTTCGAGCTCAAGGACGACTCTTCGCAGGGCCTGTTGCGGCCCGCCGCCACGGAGGACGGCGCGGACTACCGCTACGTCGTCATGCCGATGAGACTTTGACGCGAGAAGCCCCCACGAGCCGAACCGCGTCCGGGCCGCGCTGACGAACGAGTATCCGAACCGCTCCCATCGAAACCAAAATGACGGAACCGCAAAAAGACGAACGAGAAAAATCAGCAACCGACTACACCGCGGAAAAGATCCGCGTCCTCGAGGGCCTCGAGGGGGTGCGGATGCGCCCGGCGATGTACATCGGTTCGACCGGTCTCGCCGGCCTCAACCACCTGGTGTTCGAGGTCGTCGACAACAGCGTCGACGAGTCCATCGCCGGCTACTGCACCAACATCGAGGTCACCCTTCATGTCGACAACAGCGTGACCGTCGTCGACAACGGCCGCGGCATTCCCGTCGACATCGAGAGGAAGACCGGGAGGCCCGCCGCCGAGGTCGTCATGACCCAGCTCCACGCTGGCGGCAAGTTCGACAACGAGACGTACAAGTTCTCCGCCGGACTCCACGGTGTCGGAGTCTCCGTCGTGAACGGCCTCTCGGAGAGGCTCGAGCTCGAGATCCGCAGAGACGGAAAGGTCTACCGCCAGGCCTTCGAGCGCGGGAAGGTCGCGACCCAGCTCGAAGAGGTGGGGACCACCGACAAGACGGGCACCACCATCACCTTCCGGCCCGACAGCACCATTTTCGAAACCCTCGACTTCAGCTATGACAGCTTGTCGCAGCGCTTCCGCGAGCTCGCGTTCCTCAACCCCGGCATCACCATCAGCCTCAACGACGAGCGCCAGGGGAAGGACAAGGAGTTCCACTTCGAGGGCGGCATCGTCTCCTTCGTCGAGTACCTGAACAAGAACCGCGTCGCCCTCCATCCGAGCGCCATCCACGTGCAGACCGCTGCCGACGGCATGGAGTGCGAGATCGCGATGCAGTGGACCGACGGCTACCAGGAGGCCCTGTTCTCCTTCGTCAACACCGTGAACACCCACGAAGGCGGGACCCACCTATCGGGCCTGCGCTCCGCGCTCACCCGAACCATCAATCAGTACGGCACCGCCAACAACCTCAACAAAGTCCTCGAGGGCGGGATCGAAGGCGAGGACGTCCGGGAAGGCCTGACCGCGGTCATCAGCCTCAAGGTCCCATCACCGCAGTTCGAGGGACAGACCAAGACCAAGCTCGGCAACCCCGAGGTCAAGGGTTTCGTCGAGAGCGTGGTCACAGAGAAGATCGCACGTTTTCTCGAAGAGAACCCGGGCGACGCTCGCCGGATCCTCAACAAAGTGGTGGACGCCGCCAAGGCGCGCGAGGCCGCCCGCAAGGCCCGCGATCTCGTGCGCCGGAAGGGCGCCCTCGACTCCGCGTCTCTTCCGGGAAAGCTCGCCGACTGCCAGGAGCGCGACCCCGCGCTCTCGGAGCTCTTCATCGTCGAGGGCGAGTCCGCGGGAGGGTCGGCGAAGCAGGGACGGGACCGGCACTATCAGGCGATCCTGCCGCTCAAGGGAAAGATTCTGAACGTCGAGAAGGCCCGTCTCGACAAGATGCTCGAGAACGAAGAGATCAAAGTCATGATCGCGGCCCTCGGCACCGGCATCGAGGAGGACTTCGACCTCAAGAAGCTCCGCTACCACCGGGTGATCATCATGACCGACGCCGACGTGGACGGATCGCACATCCGGACGCTTCTCCTGACGTTCTTCTTCCGGAAGATGAACCAGGTCATCAACGCCGGGTACCTCTACATTGCGCAGCCCCCGCTCTACAAAGTGAAGAGGGGGAAGAAGGAGGTCTACTTCAAGGACGACCGGGCGCTCGATCGCCACCTTCTGCTTCGGGCTGTCGAGAACCGCACGGTGCGCATTCCCGCGCTCGGGAAGGAGTACGCAGGCGAGGACCTGGCGAATCGACTGGAGAAGATGGTCGCTTTCCGGAGGCACCTCGAGCGTCTGGCGAAGCGAGGCTACCCCGCGGTCATCCTGAAGGAGTTCTTGAGCGCCGGTGCCGACGAGACGATCCTGTCGAACAAAGAGTGGCTCGAAGAGGCGCTCGCCCCCATTACTCGAGAGCATGGGTTCGAGGCGACGGTGATGCCCGACGAGGAGCATCAGCTCTACAAGATCGTCCCCGGCCAGAACACCAACGGCTACCGCTGGGTCAAGCCCATCGGGCGCGAATTCCTGGCTGCCGCCGAGTACCGGACGCTTCGAGAGCTCTACCAGGAGGTCGAAGACTTCGAGCGGCCCCCTATCGTAGTGAGCGAAGGCGCGTTCGCCGCTGATGACGAAGCCCCCGCCGATGACGTGGCCTCCCCCGCCGATAGCCGGGAGCTCGCGAGCAAGGAAGAGCTCATCGATTATCTGCTCGCCGCGGGCAAGAAAGGCCTCCACATCCAGCGCTACAAGGGGCTCGGCGAGATGAACCCGACGCAGCTCTGGGACACGACCATGGATCCCGAGACCCGAGTCCTCCTCCAGGTCACCGTTGACGATCAAGTCGACGCCGACGCGATCTTCACCGTGCTCATGGGAGACGCGGTCGAGCCCAGGCGCCAGTTCATCGAAGAGAACGCCCTCGAAGTCGTGAATCTCGACATCTAGAAACCGCAAGTTGAGGCCCCCTGGGCCGCGACTCATCCGGCTCCACGCCATAGAGGAAAGACAGAAGTATGGCCATCGCTTCCGAACGCGTGCCCGTCAACATCGAAGACGAGATGAAGCGGTCCTACATGGACTACGCCATGTCGGTCATCATCGGGCGGGCGCTTCCGGACGTGCGCGACGGTTTGAAGCCCGTCCACCGCCGCGTCCTCTACGCGATGTACCGCGAGGGGCTCCTCTCGACGCGGGCCTATTCGAAGTGCGCCGGCATCGTCGGCGAGGTGCTCAAGAAATATCACCCGCACGGAGACGCCGCCGTCTACGACACCCTCGTCCGCATGGCCCAGGACTTCAACCTGCGGATGCCGCTCATCGACGGACAGGGAAACTTCGGGTCGGTCGACGGCGATCCACCGGCGGCCTACCGCTATACCGAAGCCCGCCTCAGGGCTCTCGCCGAGAGCATGATGCGGGACATCGACAGGGACACCGTCGACTTCGTCCCGAACTTCGACGGCAACACCCACGAGCCCACCGTTCTCCCCGCGGCCTTCCCCAACCTCCTCGTCAACGGGTCGACGGGAATCGCCGTGGGCATGGCGACCAACATCCCGCCTCACAATCTCCGGGAGGTCGTCGACGGCATCCTCCATGTCCTGGGGTCGAAGGGACGGACCGACGCCGAGCTGACCGACGCGGTTCTCGGGATCGTCCGCGGCCCCGACTTCCCGACCGCGGCGTTCGTCCACGGCGGACGGGGCATCGAGCAGGCGTATCGCACGGGCCGTGGAGCCATTCAGCTTCGGGCGCGCGCCACGATCGAGGTGACCGCCAAGGACCGCGAATCCATCGTGGTGACCGAGATCCCCTTCCAGGTGAACAAGGCCAAGCTGGTCGAGAAGATCGGCGAGCTCTGGCGGGACAAGAGAGTCGACGGCATCGCCGACCTTCGCGACGAGTCCGACCGCACGGGCATGCGCATCGTGATCGATCTCAAACGCGGCGAGGTGGCCCAGGTGGTGCTCAACAACCTGTACAAGCACACCGCCCTTCAGACGACCTTCGGCATCATCATGCTCGCGATCGTCGACAACCGGCCGAAGGTTCTCTCTCTCCTCGAGATGATGCGGCTGTTCATCGACTTCCGCCGGGACATCGTGAGGAGGCGGACCGCGTTCGAGCTCAAGAAGGCGGAAGAGCGCGCTCACGTCCTCGAAGGCTTCGTCATCGCCCTCGACCATCTCGACGACGTCATCCGGCTCATCCGGAGCTCCGCGTCTCCAGCCGAGGCGCGCGAAGCCTTGATGGCGAACTACCCGCTCAGCGAAATTCAGGCCCAGGCCATCCTCGACCTTCAGCTCCAGCGGCTCACCGCGATGGAGCGCGACAAGATCGTCGAGGAGCACCGGGAGATCCGGCTCCGGATCGAGGAGCTCAAGGCGATCCTCGCGAGCGACGAGCGGATCGACCAGATCGTCCGCGAAGAGCTCGAAGAGGCGAGGGAGAAGTTCGGAGATGACCGGCGGACGGAGATCATCGCCAAGACCCAGGAGATCAGCATCGAGGACATGATCGCCGAAGAAGACATGGTAATCACTGTGTCCCACTCCGGCTATATCAAGAGGAGCCCGGTCACCGTCTATCGCAAGCAGAAGCGAGGGGGCAAGGGCCGCATCGGGATGACGACCCGGGAGGAGGATTTCGTCGACCATCTGTTCATCGCCTCCACCCATAGCTACATCCTAATCTTCACCGACCGGGGGAAAGTCCACTGGCTCAAGGTCCACGAGATTCCGAACGTCGGCACCACGGGCAAGGGAAAAGCAATCGTGAACCTGGTGGCGATGGGTCCTTCGGAGAAGCTCGCCGCCGTCTGCGCGGTAAAGGAGTTCCCGGAGGACCGGTACGTTCTCATGGCGACCCGAAACGGCGTCGTGAAGAAGACGCCGCTCTCAGCGTACGGAAACCCGATGTCCCGCGGCATCATCGCCATATTCATCGACGACGACGACGAGCTCATCGCCGCCTCGGTCACGGAGCCGGGAAGCGAAGCGCTGCTCGCGACGCGCGACGGTAAGGCCATCCATTTCACCGAGTCGGACACCCGGCCCATGGGTCGAACCGCGCGGGGGGTCAACGGCATCCGGCTACGGAAGGGTGACTCCGTCGTCAGCATGGCGGTGGTCGAGCCCGACGGGACTCTCCTCACCGTGACCGACCGTGGCTACGGAAAGAGGAGCCGCATCGAGGACTATCGCCTCCAGACCCGCGGGGGGCAGGGAGTCATCAACATCAAAGCCACGGAGCGCAATGGGCGCGTGGTCGCCGTCCCCTTCGTGCGCGACGAGGATGAGCTCATGGTCATCACCGCCCAGGGAATGATCGTGCGTCTCAGGGTCAAGGACTTCGCCGTCCACAGCCGGGCGACCCAGGGCGTCCGTTTGATCGAGCTCGGAGAGGGCGACCACGTGGTGGCGGTCGCGAAGCTCGCCGAGAA
>CAZKNR010000407.1:0-7492 GCA_964553925.1 uncultured Acidobacteriota bacterium | reverse complement strand
CAAGCACCCGAATCTCGTCGGTCGCGCGCTCTTCGTCCTCCGGGGCGAGATCGTAGCCGCGCTCCGCGAGAAGGCACAAACCCCCGAGCTCGCCGAGAAGCGATACCGCGGCGACGGACCCCGCTCTCAACCCCGAGATGCCCTCGACGACTTGTTCGATCATCTCCGGAGCGTAGTTGCGGCCGCGAAGGATCAAGAGGTCCCGGCTCCGGCCGCAGAGGTAGAGCTCTCCGTCGCAAAGGAACCCGCGGTCGCCGGTATCGAGAAACCCTTCCTCATCGACGCCGTCGCTCGTGACCGAGGGTCCCCGTACCAGAACGCGGCCCACTCGCGCTTCCGGAAGTCTCTCGCCAGCATCGCCCCCGATCTCGACGTCGACTCCAGGCACGGGCTTTCCCGAGCTCACGATCTCGACTCCCCCCGCAGCCTCGACCGCCTCTTCCCTCTCGACCAGGGCCGCGCCGTCGAAGCTCCGATAGGTGAATGCCCGGTCGGGGTCGGAGAACGTCACGGCGAGCGAGGCCTCGGCGAGGCCGTAGACCGGAGTCAGGGCTTCCCTGCGCAGGCCAAAGAAGCGGAAGCGGCCGTAGAACCGCTCCAGGGTCGAAGCGTTCACGGGCTCGGCGCCGTCGAGGGCGAGGAGCCAGGAGGAGAGATCGACTCCCTGGAGCTCCTCGTCGCGCACCCTCTCGACGGCAAGCTCGTACGCGAAATGGGGGGCGGCGCTGATCGTGGCTCGATACCGGGAAATGGCCTGGAGCCAGCGCGCCGGCCGCGCGACGAACTCCTCCGGCTTCATCAGCGTCAACGGGGCCGGGTGCGCGAGCGCCGTCAGGACCGCGCCCACGAGCCCCATGTCGTGGTAGAGCGGAAGCCAGGAGACGCAGCCGTGCTCGTATCCCCGCTCCGCCGGGTAGCATTCGAGGATTCGATGAAGGATGGCGCGCACGTTCGCGAGGAGCTGGCGGTGAGTGAGAGGAATCGGCTTGGGCGAGCCCGTGGTTCCCGACGAAAGCTGGACCAGCGCGAGAGAGTCGGGCTCTCCGTCGACGAGGAGAGGCGGCGCTTCGGGAAGCTCGCCGAGGGCGACGACCGTGAGGTCCGGGAGCCGAACGCGGCTCGCGACGTCCGTCAGGACCAGACGAGCTCCAGAGGCATCCACGGAAGCGCGAAGCTCCTCGTTGAAGCTTCGGCGAGATCCGAACCGTGGCGGAAGCGGAAGCGAGAGCGGCGCCGCGCCCGCGGCGAGAACGCCGAAAAACGCGTCGTAGAACTCGGGACCCGTAGGAACCGCGACCGCAACCCGGGAGCCGGGCTCGACTCCCATCGCCGCTAAACCACCAGCGACGGTTCGCGCGCGAGAGAGAACGTCGCGGTAGAGAACGAAGCGCTCCTCGGAGCGGTCGAGGAATCGAACTCCCTCGCCGGCGACCGCCGCCCGCTCCAGGCAGGAAAGGAGCGTACCGGGCTCGCTCATGAGCCCGAAAGACGGCGCTCCAGCAGATCGACGACGTCCCCGACCTTCTCGATGCCCGTCTCATCGCCGTCCCCGAAAGCGACGCGGAAGCGATTCTCGAGCTCGACGACGAGCGTGAGCTGCTGGATCGAGTCGAGCTTCAAATCGCGAAGAAGATGAGTGTCCTCGGTGAGGTCGTGGATTTTGAGCTCGCCGGCGAAGACCTGGCGAACGCCTTCGAGAATGGCACCGCGCTCCATCGCGTTACCCGGTGAGGCCGAGGGCGCGCTCCTCGCAGCGGATGCGTGTCCGAAGCATCAGGCCGTTCAGGAGCGTGAACCCGAACGCCGTCAGATACGCGGCATGGATCAGGGGGATGGCGATCCCCTCGAGGACCACCGCGAGATAGTTGGGATGCCTCAGGAAGCGGTACGGTCCCGAGGTCGAAAGCGGCATTCCCGGAATTGTAATGACGCGGACGTTCCAGCGTTTGCCGAGAGAAGCGATCGCCCAGTACCGGAGTGCCTGCGCGGCGAGAGCGAGCCCGAGCATCGGAAGCCCGAGCCAGGGGAGAAACGGACGATCGAGAAGGATGACCTCGAGAGCGCAGGCGGCGAGAAAGCCGGTATGGAGAAGCTTCATCGCCAGGAAGTGCTCGCGTCCGTGCTCGACGCCACCCTGTGAGAATGCCCAGGCGGCGTTTCTGCGGCTGAGGGCGAGCTCGAACGTCCTCTCGAGAGCCACGAGGCCGAGAAACGAGAGGTACGGGATCACCATTGGAGGAGCACGAGCTCCGAGCAGAACCCGGGGCCCATCGCCATGAGCAGACCGTAGGCGCCCGGCGAGGGAGACTTCGTTTTCAGAGTGTCGTCGAGAACCAGGAGAACCGAAGCGGAGGAGAGGTTTCCCACGCGCTTCAGCGTGTCCCAGGTGAGCGCGAGCGCTTCCTCGGGGACACCCAGAGCCTCCTGAAACGCCTCCAGGACCCTCGGCCCGCCGGGATGGCAGACGAAGACCTCGATGTCTCCGAGGGTGAGCCCGCGCGATTCCAGAAACGAGTCCACGTCCCGCCGCATCTCTCGCTTCACCAGATGGGGGATCTCGGCCGAGAGCACGATGGAGAAACCGTCCGCGGTGATGTCCCAGCCCATGACGCGCTCGGTGTCGCGGTAGAGGATCGAGCGGCTCGCGACGACCCGCGGGCCGGATGCCTCCCTTTCCGCGCCCACCATGGCCACGGCGGCGGCCCCGTCGCCGAAGAGGCCGGTCGCGATGATGTTCGGGATCGAGAGGTCCCGCCGCTGGAGAGTGAGGCTGCAGAGCTCGACGGAAAGCAGAACCGCCGCCTCGCCCGGAAACGCCCGAAGGTAGTCCGAGGCGCGCGTGATTCCGACCGCTCCGGCGACGCAGCCGAGGCCGAAAAGAGGGGTTCGCTTGATGTCGCTTCTCAGACCGAGACGGTTCGCGATGCGGGCGTCGACGGAAGGGGTCGCGATCCCGGTAGTGCTCACGAAGATGAGATGACTCACGTCGTTTGTCCCGAGCCCGGAGGCCTCGAGGACGTTCTCGATGGCCCGCGCGCCGACGTCGACCGCGACTCGAATGAAAGCGTCGTTCGCCGCGGTGAAGGAGTCGAGAGCGTCGTACTCCTCGAGCGGGAGCGCGAGGTGGCGTCCGTCCACGAGCACTTTCTGATGGAGCTGATCGAGGCGATCGAGATTGAAGTGCCTCTTCGCCCAGTGCTTCTTCAACGCCTCGGAGAGGACCGCCTGAGGGTAGTAGTGCTCGGGAAAAGCGCGCCCCACTCCCGCGATCTTCATGGCAGGGATTTCTTCCCCAGAGCTTCCCGGGTGAAGGCGCCTTGGGTGACGCCCTGGTTGATCCTCACTCCTTCGAACGTGAGCACCGTGCGCCGGTCCTCCGCCGGTCTTGCGATCTCGATGCGGTGAGCGAGTAGGACGCCTCCGAGATCGCGCACGTCCGAAAGGAGCGCCTCTTTCAGGAGCTCGCCGTCCTGACCGAAGAAATCCGCCTTCACCACCACGAAGTCTTTCTTCCGGACGAAGCCTCGGAGCTTGCCGTAGGCCACGCGGTGTTTGGGGACTCCTTCCATCACGTAGCAGGGGTCGCCTCCGACCATCTCCTCACCCAGGAGGCGATGATTGAGGTCGTCGAGGTGAGCGCCAGAGGCGAGGTCGGCGTAGGTGATGTCGGAGCCGAGGAATGGATCGTTCTCGCTCTTTCCCGCGATCTCGCGGACCAGATCGAGGTCGGGGAAGTAGGCCCACTGCCGGTTCCGCTTCCCTCGCTCGGCGTGAATCAGGAACTCCGTCCCCTCCATCTCCGCGGGCTCCCGGAGCCGGACTCGGGCGCGGTAAGAAACGGTCTTCTCTTCGCGAAGGAGCGAGAAAGCGAACAGCCGCTTCTTGGTCTCGCCCGCGGCGACGATCTCGAGCCGAGCGACGGCTTGAAGGTCCCGGAGCTTCGCCTCGTTCTCCTTCACCCGGGCGACGACCGCTCCCGCGGAGATCTGGGAGAGCAGGAGAAGCGCTACAGCGGTCACGCGATCCGCCTCGATTCATAAAGGTGCACGCCAAGGGCGAGGTAGGCGAGTCCGAAGCCGACGAGGGCTCCGACCTTGGGCAGGACGAACTTGAGTTCTCGCTGCCGGAGCATCAAATCGTTGAAAGCCTCCATGGCCCAGGCGGTGGGGAAGAGATGCGCGAGCTTCTGGAGCCACAGAGGCTCGATTCCGATCGGCCACCAGCATCCGCCGACGGCGGCCATGACGACGACGGCCATGGTTCCGAGGGGAAGGATTTCGTCCCGGCTCCGGGCGACGGCCGCGGCGAGAAAACCGAAAGCCGCGGAGGCGAAGGCGATGCCGACGATGGTGAGACCGAGCGCCGGAAGCGAGGGCCCGAGAGAGATGCCGAAGGCCAGTCGGCCGAAGAGGAAGAGAAGAGTCATCTGGAGGACGCCGGTCACGAACCGCGAGAGCATCTTGCCCGCGAGGAGCGCCGCCGGCGGAACCGGGCTCGCGGACAGGCGGTAGACCATCCCCCACTCTCGTTCATCGAGAAGCCCGAGCCCGACCCCGAAGAGCATGCCGAGAAGGAGGAAGGTCACGCTGAAGCCGGGGACGTTCTGATCGAAGGTGTTGAACTCACTGGGTCCTCCGAAGACGCTCGTCTCTTCGAGGGTCACGGTGCCTTCGGCGATTCGCTCCGCGAGCGCCGCGGAGTCTTCCGCGAGGGACTCGTAGTCGGCGTCGCCCGCGTAGGTCAGGACTTGCACCACCGCGATCCGGGCCGCGACCCTCGCGGTGACGATGCCCGCTCGGGCTCGCTCGACCGCGGCGCGAATCTTGAGGACCTCGAGGTGCTTCACCGGGTCCGTCAAGAGAACGAGCTTCGCTCCCGCTCCCTTTCGAATCGCTTCGGAAAAGCCTTCGGGCACGACGAGCGCCGCCCCTGCGCGGGGCGTATCCGAGACGAGCCTCCGCGCTTCTTCGGCGCCGACGAGCGCAACGTCGAGCTCCGGAGCCTTCCGGAGAGTCGCGAGGAGCTTTTTCGCCACCGGACCCCGGTCGAGGTCGACGATCGGGAGGAGGTGACGCGAGCTCTGGTAGAGGCTCGAGAGCGAGAACCCGGCTGCGGTTATGACCACGATGGGCGCCAGAAAGAGGAGAAGAAGAGCTCCCCTGTCTCGAACGAGAAGCCGCAAGTCCTTCACAGTCAACGTGAAGAGTGCGCGCGCCATCTTTTCTCCGGGGGCGAGTATATCAGCATCCCTCTCGAATCCAATACTTGACAAAAAAGTCAGATTTAGACCACAATTCTCTCGAGGTCAGAAGCGATGAAGATCACGGCCCAGGAAGAATACGGCCTCCGTTGTCTCCTCCAACTCGCCCGAAATCACGGCAACTCCCAGCCGGTGACAGTACGTGAAATCGCGGCGAACGAGGGGATCTCTACGGCTTATGCCGAAAAGCTCCTCCACCGCCTCGCGAAGTCCGGTCTCGCGGAGTCGGTGCGCGGAGTCAAGGGCGGCTTCCGGCTCACCCGGAGCCCGGAGGCGATAACCGTTGGCGACGCGGTCCGGGCTCTCGGAAGCTTTCTCACGCACGCCGCGATCTGCCAGAGGTACACCGGAGACGAGAGCCACTGCGTCCACAACAAGAACTGCGGCCTGAGGCCGGTGTGGAGCACGGTCAATTACCACATCCAGAAGCTCTTCGATAACCTCCCGCTCGCGATCCTGCTCCAGGGAGAGCGCGACTCCCGCCAGCAGATCATGGAGATTGCTCCCTACGCTCTCGCGGCGCCTCTCGCCGCTCTATCGAGAGGAGGTCTCTCGTGAGCACCCGCACGGCCTTCGAGTACCTCACCCCTACGGCTTACGGACTCTCGGAGGACGGCTTCACGTTCGAGGACCCGGATTGGGAGGGAGACTCCGAGCAAGAGGTTCTTCCGAGCGAGCCCGCCGACGACGTCTCACGAAACGACATCGGCTATTTCATGGGCCACGCGAGCCGCTATCCTCTGCTCAAAGCCGAGGAGGAGCGAACGCTCGGGTTGACGCTGTGGCGCGAGCGAGCTCGCATCCTCCGGATATTGCGAGGCTCTTCCCTCGAGCCGTGCCTCGGCCGTCGCCCAACCACCCCGTCGACCCGCCGGAGGCTCGCCCGCGTCGAGAAGCTCGCGAGAGACATCGTGGAGAAGAAAATCTCGAGGAAGGGCATCCCCCGCGCGCTCCTCTCGAGGTCGGTCTCTGCGATCGACCAGGTCCGCGGCACTCTGGTAGAGCACAACCTCCGACTCGTCATCTGGGTCGCGAAGAGGTTCCGAGGGCGCGGATTCGATTTCATCGATCTGATTCAGGAAGGGAGCCTGGGGCTGATGCGCGCCGCGGATCGATTCGACCCCCGGGTCGGAGCGCGCTTCTCCACGTTCGCCACGCACTGGATCCAGCAAGGCATCCGCCGCGCCCTCGCGGAGAAGGCGAGGACCATCCGGATTCCCGTGAACCGCACTTCCGAAGTGCGGCAGATCCTCTCGGTGCGCGCCCGCCTCGCGGCCACCCTGGGCCGAATGGCCGACGCCGAGGAGATCGCGAAGGGCTGCGGGCTTTCCTGCACCAAAGTCGAGGAGCTCCTCCCGGCCATCGGGTCGATCCAGTCGATCGATGCCCCGATTCGGGCGACAGAAAGGCTTCTGTCCGACACCCTGGCCGACCGGGGACGGCCCTCCCCACTCGAGGATGCGATGGAGGAGGAGACCCGAAGCGCCGTGAAAGCGGTTCTTCACGAGCTCCCGCAGCGGCAACGCATCATCCTCGCGATGCGCCACGGGATCGACTACCCTCGGGAGTGCACTCTCGACGAAATCGGAGACGCGCTCGGGCTCTCGCGAGAAAGGATCCGCCAGGTCGAAAAGGTCGCGGCCGCCACGGTCCGCAACTGGATCCAGAAGCACCGAAGCGAGCTCGCGAAACCCCACTAACCAACTAATCCCTGAGCGCTTTGCCCGTCAGACGCAGGAAGATGTCGCCCAGGTTGGGACGATGGAGCAGGAGCTCTTCCACTTCGTTTCCTTCGGCGGCCGCGAGCGCGAGCAGATCGGGAAGAAACTTCTCGACGCCGGCGCTCTGGAGGTGAAAGCGCCTCGGGTCTTCCGAGATCGCCGCCCGCTCGGCGAGCTTCACGGCAAGCTCGACTCCCGGCGGACGGGCCAGCACGATCGTAACCAAAGGCTCCCCTCCCGCGAGCGCGCGCAGCTCGTCGAGGGTGCCTTCGGCGGCGACTCGTCCCTCGTCGAGGATCGCGATGCGGTGGCAGAGCCGCTCCGCTTCTTCGAGATAGTGCGTCGTCAACAGAAGGGCGAGCCCTTCTTTGGCCAGAGCCGCGAGGGCTTCGTAGATCCTCTCCCGCGACTGCGGGTCGACGCCCGCCGTCGGCTCGTCGAGCAGCAGGAGCGCCGGTTCGTGCACCAGAGCGCAGACGAGGTTCAGACGCCGTTTCATCCCGCCCGAGAA